>USBG01000042.1 GCA_900552855.1 uncultured Phascolarctobacterium sp.
CCATCTCTGGTGTGCCGCTGTTTAACGGCTTTATTAGTAAAACCATTACCATTGCCGCATCCTTGGAGGCAGGCCATGAGTTAGTTTACAATATGCTAGAGCTGGCTAGTATCGGTACATTTTTATCCATCACCTTAAAGATGGGTTACTTTATCTTCCTGCGTTCTGCAAAGAATGAGGTTAAGCTGTCCAATCCGTTGCCTAAAAACATGTATGTAGGCATGGGCTTTGGTGCATTGCTCTGCTTTGTATATGGTGTATATCCAGACCTGCTGTATCGTTATTTGCCTACTGCAGTTACCTATGAACCCTTTACTGCAGATCATGTATTAAGCTATATTCAGATTTTGGTAGTAACTATGGTTCCTTTTATGATGTATTTAAACAAAATGGAGCCCCATACAGCCATCAGCCTGGATACAGATTGGTTCTATCGCAAACCCTTTGCTGCAATTCTGTTCCGTGGCAGCTCTTTGTGCTGCGCACTGTGCAATGCTTTAGGCAATGCCTGGGGCGTATTGTACGAAAAGTTTATGGACCTTACCTCCAATCCTATGGATTTTCTGGATGCTAAGCCCTTCCGTAAACGTAGTCACTATAATCCTGAAAACTATCGCACCTCCATTGCAGATCCAATGATGATTACCTTAACGGTGCTGATTAGTGCTATTAGCTACTTTGTAGCCTGCATGTGATGATAGTATTTTAATATGAGTCTAAGCGGGTGTCTTTTGGCATCCGCTTAAATTTATCTTTTTCGAGGTTTTCCCATGGAGAAAAATTTTTACAAAGGCGTTGTATGTATAATTTTATCTGCAGTCTTTTGGGGCTTAGGTGGTGTATCAGGTCAATATCTATACACCTATCAGCAAACGGACCCCTTTTGGCTTTGCATGGTACGCCAAATTATTGCAGGTGCTTTGTTTCTGCTTTTCACAGTTATAGTAAAACGGGAAAACATCTTTGCAATTTTTAAGGATTTTCCCCTACAGATAATCATCTTTTCCTTTTTAGGTATTTTAGGTGCGCAGTTGGGCTTTTACTACACCATCTCACTATGTAACGCAGCAACAGCTACTGTTTTACAGTATATGGCACCAATCTTCGTTATGGTGTGGATGGCCTATAAAAGCCGTAGTATGCCAGAGGGTAAGGAGCTGTTAGGTATTGTAGGAGCCCTTCTTGGTGTATTTCTTATTTCTACTCATGGCAATTTAGATAGCCTGGCAATTTCTCCTGAGGCTCTTATTATTGGTATTCTTTCTGCTGTGTCCTATGCACTTTATTCCGTATATCCTCTGGAAATGCTAAAGAAGTATTCTGCTACTATTGTCATTGGCTGGGGCCAGCTTATTTCTAGCTTATCACTTATTGCGTATCGCAATCCCTTTGTTTCTTTGGCAAGTTGGGATACGGGCGCATATATGGCAATGGCTTATCTTGTTATTGGTGCTACAACCCTGACCTATGCTCTATATATGTATGGCTTAAAGATTGTTGGTCCTACTAAGGCCAGCCTTATTTCCTGTGCAGAGCCCCTGACCTCCATTGTAGCGGTGGTGCTCTTTATGGATACAATCCTGACTATGGAGGATATTATTGGCATGGTTTGCATCATCTTTACGGTGCTTTTGCTGTCCATGCCTAAAAAATAAAGCTGTATTATTAGAATTTGTGTTATGTACCCTCTTTATTGGATAATCAGTAAGGAGGGTATTTTTATTGCTGAAATAGGCCAAAAGTATTATAGGCATCGTTCAAAAGCTGTGTAATGTATTAAGCTAGCGACTGTACAATGGTCGGGCTGTAAATAATAGATGTAATTTATTTGAGTAAGGCTAAATATAAGATGACAAATATGTTTCACATAAGAAGGCCAAATAAAAATGTCAAACATGGCTATTTGTGATACAATTAAGCTATAAAGATAAGGAGGTGCCCCTAATGACTGAGATAAAATATTCTTATAAATATGGACATGGCTACAAGGATTTTTCACTGGAAAAAGAGCATGTAATTGGCGAAATTAAGGTAGCAGAGCTACCGCCATTAGAAAATCTTAAGGCATCTGTTTTAGATGCTTTGTATCATCCTATTGCAAGTGCACCTATTAACGAGCTTGTAAAACCAGGTCAGAAGGTGGCCTTCATTTGTAATGATCCAACTCGCGTGGCTAATAGCCATGATTTTATGCCTATTTTAGTGGCAGAGATGAATAAGCTGGGCATTAAGGACGAGGATATGCGTATTGTCTTTGCCTTGGGCACCCACCGTGATATGACTCATGAGGAAATGGTGGAGGCTGTTGGTGAGGATGTAGCTAGCCGTTTGCCTATGTACAACAGCAATTGTCATAAGCAAGAGGATTTTGAATATTTTGGCGAAACCTCCTTTGGCACTCCCGTATGGCTTAACAAGCTGATTTGCGACGTAGATTTGGTTATTATGACTGGTACTATAGTGCATCACTTCTTTAGTGGCTTTGGCGGTGGACGTAAGGCTATTTTACCAGGCGTGGCAGCTATGGAAACAGTTCGTAAAAATCATAGTCTGATGATGAGTCCTGAGGCTCGTCTTGGCAAGCTGCATGGCAATCCTGTATATGATGACCAGATGGAGGGTGTACGCCTTTTTGCTAAGGAGCATAAGCTGTTCCTCTTTAATGCAATTTTAGATGCCAAAAAGCAGTTCTTAAAGATTTTTGCCGGTGATTGGGATAAGGCCCATTTAGAAGCCTGCAAATTTGTAGATATGGTTTATGGTGCTGAAATTGAACAGCCTGCTGATATTGTTATTGCCAGCTGTGGCGGCTATCCTAAGGATATTAATGTGTACCAGCTGCAAAAGACCATGGATAACGCTTGGTGCGCAGTTAAAGATGGTGGCGTAGTTATTATTATTGGCGAATGTGAAGAGGGTAGCGGTAGTGCAGCCTTAGAAAAGGCACTGCAGGAAAATCCGTCGCCTGACGCTATTAAAGCTAAGCTGGAAGAAAACTTTGTTATAGGTGCGCACAAGGCCTTTGCTATTACTAGATTGATGAAGAAGGCTAAATTTATTCTTGTGTCCGCACTTGATAAAAAAATTGCCAAGGATTTGCTTTTTGAAGCAGTGGACAGCGTTGACGAAGCCATTGCTTTAGCAGAAAAGCAGATTGGTCCGGACTATAAAATTCTGCTTATGCCCCAGGGAAGCCTGACTGTACCTATAATTAAAAAGTAAGCTACAGAAATACTAATCTTCTGTGAGAAAATTGCTCCTATAGCTTGCCTTTCAACACAATTTCGGATATAATAACACTATTGACTAAAAAATGTGATGAAAAGGTTAAAGGGGAGAGTTTTCTGTGAAGTCTGATATAGATTATAAGGCCATTGGCTTAAGAATAAAAAAAGCACGTACTGACAAGGGTATGACCCAGGGCTGCATCGCTAAGCTCACCGGCTTGTCCACTCCTCACATTAGTAATATTGAAACAGGCAATACTAAATTAGGCCTGCCTACCATCATCAATATGGCTAATGTTTTGGATGTATCTGTAGACGAGCTGCTGTGTGACAGCGTAAAACGCAGTGAGCAAATTTATTGCGAGGAGCTTTCTGAGCTGCTCAAGGATTGTACTGCAGACGAGCTGCACATCATCGCTGAACTGGCTAAGGTAATCAAAAAATCTGGCATCAATAGTGCCAAAAAAGCAAGAAAGCGTCGTACCAAGGCAGAAATTGCTGCTGCAAAAGCGGCAGAGCTGGCTGCTATGGGCATGAGCGCTGAACAATAAATAGTATATTGCTACCGTAGCTCAGCTGGTAGAGCAACTGATTCGTAATCAGTAGGTCGCAGGTTCGAATCCCGTCGGTAGCTCCAAGTGAAAACCCGCTCCTAGACTGGTTCTAGGAGCTTTTTTCATTTTTAGAGAAGCGTAAATTTAAGGGTCCGTGCCACGGTTGTGCCACTGACTGAGTAAAAAATACAGCTTTTTTTCACGAAAAATAGGCTATTTTTTAATCTGTGCCACTGACAGAATGCATGTGCCACGGTCAGATATTTATAAAAATTGATGAAGCTAGGCTTGGTAAATTAAGATGACAATCTAGATTTTTAGGAGACTGACATAGTTTTTCTAGTTCGAAGATGTGAAGATTTATCTTGGAGTGCTTCATTTTCTGGCGTAATATATATTTGTGATGTATAATATAGCAATATAGATGATATTGATTTTAGGGGGATTATGGATGTTACAAGCAGAATTTTCCGTATTATATGAAAAAGCAATGCAGGGTGACGCTGCAGCGCAAAAACGTTTAGGAGATTGCTATTTTAGCGGCAATGGTACTGAGCAGCATTATATAAAAGCAGCCTATTGGTATGAGGTTGCTGCAGAGCAGGGTAATGCAGATGCTCAAAAATGCATAGGTGACATGTATAACGCAGGTAAGGTTATAGTGCGTGATTGCAAAAAAGCAGCCTATTGGTACGAGAAGGCAGCAGAGCAGGGTAATGCGTATGCTCAAAATAGCTTGGGCAATTTTTACTATAAGGGTGAAGGTGTAGCTCAAGATTACGAAAAGGCAGTACATTGGTATGAAAAAGCAGCAGAGCAAGGCGAAACAGGTGCATTGTATCGTTTGGCTGATTGCTACGGCAATGGTGTGGGCGTAGAGCAAGATTTTGCTAAAGCCTTAAAGTGGTATGAAAAGGCAGCAGAGCAAGGCGATGTCAACGCTCAAATTATACTTGGTAATAGATATAAAACAGGTAAAGGTGTTGCTCAGGATTATAAGGAAGCTATAAAATGGTTTACTAAAGCAGCTGAGCAAGGCAGTGTATCAGCACAGTTTAATCTTGGACAATGCTTTTATAATGGTAAAGGTGCTAACTGTGATTATAAAAAGGCTGTATATTGGTATGAAAAAGCAGCTAATCAAGGCTATATTGATGCCCAAAATAGCCTGGGAATGTGTTATGGCTTAGGTCAGGGTGTGGCTCACGATACTAAAAAGGCAGCTTATTGGTATGAACGAGCTGCAGTGCAAGGACAGGTAGAGGCACAGTACAATTTAGGCCTTTGCTATGATTTAGGCAACGGTGTGGCTCAGGATGCAAAAAAGGCAGTATACTGGTATGAAAGAGCTGCAGTTCAAGGCAATGCTGAGGCTCAGAACAGACTGGGACTGTGCTATGACTTTGGTAAAGGTGTGCTTCAGGACTACAACAGAGCAGTATATTGGTATGAAAAGGCAGCAGTTCAAGGCAATGCTGAGGCGCAAAATAACCTTGGCTTCTGCTATGATTTTGGCAAGGGTGTAGCTAAGGATTATAAAAAAGCAGTCTACTGGCATGAAAAAGCACTTGCGCAGAGTGAAGACACTACGCAAGGAAATAAAAAAAGACGTTAAGAATTTATAAACATTGATTAACCGCCCTCGGAGCAGTTCGGGGGCGTCTCTATATTTGGGAAACGCAGGAGTTTAAATTTTTGAAGTAGAGGAGTGTGCTTATGTTTCATAAAGTAAAGCTGTTACGACACTACCTGATTATCGTTTAAGCGTTCAATTTGCAGAAGGTGTAACTAAAATTTATGATGTAGCTGCTTTGTTTGAAAAATGGTCGATGTTTGCTCAACTTAAGGATAATTATACTCTTTTTGAAACAGTAAAGGTTGATGTTGGTGGATATGGTATTGTTTGGAATGACGAGCTTGATATTTCTTGTGACGAGCTTTATGCCAATGGTAAGCTTGTAAAAACTCCTTTTGATGGCTTAATGGCCTTTAGTGACGCAACAACTTTATGGGGCTTAAACGAAAGCACCTTGCGTAAAGCAATTGCTTACGGAAAATTGGTAAATGGCGTAGATGTGTGCAAGTTTGGTAAGCAATGGGTTATTTCTGTTGAAGCTATGCGTCGTGAATATGGCGAGCCTAAGAATGTGATATAAATTTAGTACAATATAGTAGTACTAATTAGAGCTTTTTCCGAACTTTAATAGAATGAATATATCTATTTTGACTAACTTTCCTATCAAAACCGCATAAAACCAACACTTTTATGCCTAAAGTGTTCACAACTCTCCTAGGAAATGATATAATAGAGTATCATTCTAGGAGAGTTTTTCTATGAAAAGGAAGATATTATTTGGTTATGATTACACAGATAACGAGTATCTTAAGGTTTTACTTTACTTATTTGTAGGCGGAACGGCTGCCTTAGTAGAGTGGGGCCTTTTCTATATTTTCATAACCTATGTTTTGAATGGAATAGGACTTGGACTTACCGCTGTGACCATGCTGGGTACCTGCATGGCTTTTTGTTTGTCTACCCTATATCATTATTTTTTAGGCAATATTTTAGTTTTTGATAGTGGCAGCAAGTATAAGCGGAGCAAGGAGCTGAGCCTGGTATTTTTGGTCAGCACTATGGGCTTGGGCTTTAATTTGCTGTTTATGTATATTTTTGTCAGCCTTATAGGCTGGAATCCGATGGTAAGTAAGGTTCTGACTAGCTGTATAGTTGTAGTATGGAACTATCTGTCGAGAAAAAAGTGGATTTTTAGGAGTTAACCCATGCCAATTAAGTATGTAGATGTAAAGAGCTTTAAAAAAGTGGTTCTTGTTTATAATCGTAATTCTGGTAAGCAGCTTTTTGCTAGTATGATGTCCAAGGTGAACGAGGTTCATAAGCGCTTGAAGGGCGTTTTTGGCAGCAAGCGTGTTGAGATGGTTGATATTAGATACTTTGGTCAAATTCCTGAGCTAGCAGAGCGTTTTGCCGCAGAAAAGGTGGATTGGGTAATTATCGCAGGTGGCGATGGTACTATCCGTTCCTTGATTGAACAGATGGATAAGCAGAAGCATATGCCTTATATCAGCGTATTTCCAGCTGGTACGGTAAACCTTGTTGCTAAGGAGCTGTTAATGAGCAGTGAGCCTGAAAAATGGATGAAGCGCGCTGTAAAGGGTGTACAGATTCCTGTATACTTAGGTCGTGCTAATGGCAATGTTTTCCTTACAGTTACTGGTATTGGCTTTGATTCACTTGTGGTAGATAATGTAACTGAAAAAGAAAAGAAAATGCTTAATAAATTGGCTTATGTATGGCAGGGTACAGAGGTTGTACGTAAGGAAATGCTTATGAGTAATTGGCGTTACCGCTTCCAGGTGCGTCTTGACGATGATGATAAATGGTATGATGCTTCCTCTGTTATTGTTGGCAAAAGCCGTTATTATGCAGGTCGCTATAATTTGTTTTCTGAAGCGTCCTTGTCTTCTCCATTGTTACATATTGCACTCTTTACGGGTAGCACTCGTGCAGACTTTTTGCGTTATGCAGCCTGCATTGCCATGGAGGATTTAAGAAGCGATAAGACTATTATTGAAAAAACAGCTAAAAAGCTTGAAATTCGCTGCAATGAAGAAAATTTTGCGGCAGAGCTAGATGGTGATGCTATTACTAAGGCACCACTGTCCATAGAAATAGATGCGGAACCCATTAAATTTTTGGCTTAAGCCGGATGTAAGGTGAAAAACGTGCGTTTAAAAAAATGGATGCTGATTTGCACTGGTGCTGCAGCAGTAATAGAAGGACTTTTAGCCTATAACTATTATGGACATATTGAGCCGTTTCCCTATGAAGATTTTTATTATAATATTATCAATCATGTTCTTAGGGATTTACTGCTTTGCTTGATTGGCTGGGGCTTGTATTTTCGTCGTAGCCGTATTCCCGACCGCATCAAACGCTATTTTCCTGTAGTTGTTACAGGTGTTATGTATTTGGGAATAGCTTTTTTTATGGTCAATCAGCTGAGCCTTGAGGCTGGACTGCAAACTACGGTATCCGTATTGGCTGGCTTAAACAACAATATTTTTCTACTGCTTTTGACAGCTATGTGCTACCATAAATGGCCCAATAGCTTTATGCGCTTTGTGTATTTTGTGATGTATGCATTTACAGCGCTGACGATGCTGTTTGATGCTTTTTATTTTTGGCAGACCTCTATGCATGTGGAAAGCGTGCTTTTCCAAAATCTGAATATCTACGCTGTACAGGGTATCTTTGCTACCATGTCCATGGGGATGAAGCTAGGTATTGGCGCTGCTGTAGTGGTGATTCTGCTGCTGTTTAGAGTTACACCACCAGAGCGTCACAAGCCTAATTTTGCCTGGTCTCTTTTATGTGCAGCAATATTCTTTATAGGCTTAAATCTTACAGACCGTGTCTTGATTGCTGCAGGTATGTTTGGCATAGAAAATTTGGTTGGCAGCTATGTGGAGATTGAAAACGAAAAGACACGTATCAACTATCGTAATATGCTGTCAGTGCCTATGAATGTTAACTTTGTCAGCAAGGCACTTTTTGATACGGATAAAATCGCTGGTGCCAATCATGTAGAGCTGCGAGAGCTGACAGATAAGGATAAAAGGGTTTTAGCAGAGCTGGGTATTTCTGTTCCTAAGGAAAAGGTTGAAAAAATAGCAGCTCAATACGATATCATTGTAGTGCTGATTTTGGAATCAATGCATCGTGATTATATTAACTATTACAATCCTGCTATTCCTGAAAATGCTACGCCCTTTTTAAATAGCCTTGTTATTCGTTATCCGCATATGGATAAATATTATTCCTCTGCTGTGCCTACTACTCAGGGACTTAATGCTACCTTCCGTTCTCATTTGATTATGGATAAGGATGTTCCTGGCAAAAATACTCCGTCACTATTCCGTAGTGTGCAGAAGGCAGGTATGCGTGGTATTTTTATGAATGCCTCCAGTCAGTACTACAGCAACGAGCTACGCGAGTATCCTGACCAGTTTGGCATGAAGGAATACTATGCTAAGGAATATTTAGAAAAGCGTGGCTATACTGGAGCTAGCGGTTGGGGCTTTCACAACAACGTCATGTATGAGGAAACTCTTAATTTATTGGAGCAGGGTAAGCATGACAGAATGCTTTTAGTTACTAAAACATTGGACATGCATCAGCCTTATCCCTATACAGGCTATACCTGGAATGAAATGCCTGAGGGCGTACGTGATAATCCCAATGCTACTGTGCGTGGTGTTTATTGGGTTGATAAAACCTTGGAGAACTTTTTCTTCCAGGCAGAGAAGCGCGGCTTAATGGATGACCGTACACTTTTCATTATTACTAGTGACCACAATCCCCATAGCGGTGGCGAATATACTAAGCTGGTAACGAACGCTAACGACAAAATGAGCATTGCTCCTATTCCGCTGATTTTTGTCAGCACTAACCTGAAGCCCTTAGATAGTTTGCGTAATCATGAGTACTGTTCTCAGATTGATTTAGCGCCTACGCTTTTATCTTTTGGGATTGGATATTCCTAATGAGTTTATGGGACGTAATTTGCTGCAGCCTACAAGTGTACCCTATGCTTTGGGCTATTTTGGCGGCAAGGCCTATTATTGGTCAGATGAGCGTCATTTTGTGGACCAAATGGATAAGCCCGTTCCCGATACTGAATATGAGGATGCTTTGAGTAATTATATTATCCATTACTATGGTTTATGGCATCAATTTTAAAAGAGACTGCTGCGGCAGTCTCTTTTTTGCATAGTTAGATTTTGTAGAGTATTTTTTTAATAAAAATTAAAAATGCTATATTCAAGTTCAACGTATTTTAGTAGCCTGTTTTGCACGCCAAGAGTAGAGGGTTTTATTATTTGGAATGGTTAATGCTTTATAGCACACATTTTTGATGGTTTAAGTAGAAACAGATTAAGCTTCTTGTCATAAGATAGGCTCATAATTTCTTTATCATTAGTGTAAATACCATTAATAGAGTATAAATGTGTAAAAGAAGTGTAAACAAATCCTACTGATGCAACGATGCTATTCAAAAGGCTTGTCAGTTGGGGTATAATAAGAAGATAGAGCGTGATTGGAGGGGGTTTTTATGACTATTCAAGATTTTATAGATAAATTGCAGTCCTACCAAGGAGAATTAGTGTTCAATCCTTGGCGAGACTTTGATACATCCTGTGATATTGGTGCTCAAGCACCTGTTATTAGAACAGAAAATTTGAAGCGATATTTGGAGCTGCGTCAAAATGCTCATTATCTTTTTATTGCTGAAGGCTTAGGCTATCAGGGTGGTCATTTTTCTGGCATAGCCATTACCTCTGAGCGTATTATTTTGGGTAATCATCCTGATGTGGAGCAAAAGAGTGTTCTAGGAGATTGGAATTATCAGCGTACTAGTGATCCAGAAAGTCCGCTTTTAAATAGAACGCAGAAGCTTTTGGGCTTTAACGAGCCTACTGATACCGTTGTTTGGAACGCTTTAAATAAGCATGGCTTAGCTGCTATGGATGTTATTTTATGGAATATCTTTCCCTTCCATCCCTACAAGGATGGCAAGCTGTTATCTAACAGAACCCCTAGTAATGCAGAGCTTGACATAGGTATTGAATATGCCAAAATGCTGCTGGCACTTGTGCCTGGTATGAAGGTAGTGGCGATCGGTCAAAAGGCTGCCAATACCTTGGCTCGTTACGGAGTGGAGTGCGAGGCTGTTCCTCATCCATCCATGGGAGGTGCCAACCGCTTCAAGGCAGCAGTAGCAGAGATTTTTAGCAGAGGTAAGTAAGATGTCTAAGCTTGAATGTCTTTCACGAGAACAAACCTTGAATATAGCCTTAATGCTGGGCAAGGTGCTGCTAAAGAGCGGTGCGGAAACATCACGTGTAGAGGATACGGTGACCCGCTTTTGTCGTACCTATGGCCGTGATGATATTAATGTTTTTGTTACTCCTACTGTTATTATTATTGGTGATGAATCAACTAATGGTGGAACTTTGATGAGTCGTATTCGTTATCGCAGCACTAATTTGAGCAATATTAGTAAGATTAATGATTTTTCCTATAGCATGAAGGGTGGGCCTCTTGATTACGAAAAAACGATGAGCTATTTAAAGAGCCTTTTGCTTAAAGAGCCACCCTATGGAAAATGGACTGTATGTCTTGCATCTGGCATTACATCAGCAGGATTCTCTGTTATGCTGGGTGGTAATATCCATGATTTTATAGCTGCTCTTATAACAGGTGGATTGGCTATGGTGCTTTTAAAGCAGCTTGGCGGCTATCGTCCCAGTGCTTTTTGGGAAAATGCTTTAGCTGGAGCGACTATTGGTGCTTTAGCAATTATTTGCTGCTTAATTAATAATAACTGCACAAGTGGTAATATTATAGTTGGTGCCTTAATGCCATTTTTACCAGGAGTGGCCTTTACTAATGGCTTACGTGACTATATGGCTGGTGACCTTATATCAGGCAATAGCCGTATTGCCGAGGCTATGCTTTTTGCTACATCCATTGCCATAGGTTTGGCTTGTAGCCTGCTGATATGGTATAACTGGGGGTGGACATTATGGAGATAAATTTCTTTAGTGCCTTTGTGAATTCTTTTTTGGCAGCAGCAGCCTTTGGTGTGTTGTTTCAGGCGCCTAAAAGGACCCTTGTAATCAGTGGCTTAATTGGTGCAGTAGGCTGGGTAACCTTTGTATATTTAGGAAAGGTAGCGGGTTATAGCTCGTTTTATGCCAATCTTTTTGCTACAGTGGTTATTGCTCTTGGCAGCGAGCTGGGGGCCCGCTTTTTTAACCAGCCAGTAACTGTTTATGTTATCCCTGGAATTATTCCTCTAGTACCTGGACTTGGTATGTATAGAGGTATGAATATGATTATTCAAAATAGCTATGAAATGGGCATGAATACCCTTATAATTGCGGCTATGGATGCCTCAGCTATTGCTTTGGGAATGATGTTTATGGCAAGCTTTTTCCGTGTTCTTAAAATAAGTAAGGAAAGAAAGATTTTGCTGGCTGCAGTAAGAAAAAATAAATGCGAGGGAAATAAATGAGCTTTAGTGAGATGCTGCTTTTAGCAGTGGGCCTGGCTATGGATGCCTTTGCAGTGTCTGTTTGCGGTAGTATGGTTTTGACTCCGGATAACCGTTGGGGCGGAGCACTGCGCTTTGGCATCTGGTTTGGCTTTTTTCAGTTTTTGATGCCTGTGATTGGCTATTATGGAGCAATTTCCTTTACTGAGTATATAGTGGAGTATGATCATTGGTTGGCTTTTTTCTTGCTGCTATATTTAGGTGTAAATATGATTCGCGAGGCAACAGAGGCCTGCAGTGTGAAGAAAAGCTATACAACGAAGGAAATGGCTGTTCTAGCTATTGCTACTAGTATTGATGCATTAGCAGTTGGAGTAACTTTTGCTTTTTTAAACATTGATATAATACCAATTTGTGTATCAATTGGAGTTATAATTGGCGTTGTTACCTGCTTGCTTGCTGTTTTTGGAGGCATGATGGGCTTTAGGCTGGGCTCTGCAGTTGGTAAAAATGCTAATATTTGTGGCGGTATAGTTCTTATTGGCATAGGATTGAAGATTTTACTGGAGCATCTTGGGTTTATTTAATAAAATAATTAGATTTACTGACGCTTTGGCAGGATTTTTACTTATATTTAGAGA
>USBG01000043.1 GCA_900552855.1 uncultured Phascolarctobacterium sp.
TATGTAATTTAATTATTTCTTAATTAAACCGTAAGCTTCAAGAACTGCGTCCATTTTAGCCTCTGCTTCCTTACTAATAGGAGTAAGTGGCAAACGAGGGATACCTGCATTAATACCAGTTACCTTAGTAACAGCAGATTTTACAGGAATAGGATTGCTTTCAATAAACAAAGCACGTGCTAACGGAATCATCTTTTTATTAAGGTCTGCTGCGTCTTTTACACGACCTTCTTGATGTGCTTGCATAATAGATTGCAGCAGGCTGCCACCAATATTACCAAGAACAGAAATCAAACCGCAGGCACCAACGGAGCAGAACGGCAGAATCAGAGTATCATCACCACTGTATATGCTAAAATCCTCGGGCAGTAAACGATATAAATCAGCGGTTTGTGCTACATTACCAGCTGCTTCCTTAATAGCAACAATATTTTCAAAATCATTAGCAAGGCGAACAACGGTTTCAGGAAGAATATTAGAACCAGTACGACCAGGCACATTGTACACAATAATGGGCAGCTTAGTGCTTCTTGCTACAGCAGCAAAGTGCTGATAGTAGCCTTCTTGAGTAGGCTTGTTATAATAAGGACCTACAACTAAGAGACCATCAACGCCAATTTCTTCGAAGGCTTGAGCAAGCTCGATTGTAGAAGCAGTACAGTTAGTACCTGCACCAGCAACAATAGGTGCACGACCACCTACACGCTCCTTAATAGTGCGCATAAATTGCAATTTTTCTTCAAAATTCATAGTTGCAGCTTCGCCAGTAGAGCCTTCTACTACAAGGCCATCACTGCCATTATCAAGAAGCCATTCAGCAAGATCAGCGCCAGCCTTATAATCAATTGTACCATCTTCTCTGAACGGAGAAACCATAGCGGTTAATAATCTACCAAAATAGGGTTTTTTCATAGAATTTGCACCTCTTTATAATTTGAAGGCCTTGTGTAAAGCAGTTACTGCATCCACTAAGCATTCTTCTTTAATAATTGCGGAAATTGTGGTATCAGAGTCAACAGTTTGTAGAATCTGAATGTTTTTAGCAGCCAAAGCAGCTACAAAGTTTGCCATAATACCAGGAACGCCACGCATAGCACTGCCTACTACAGAAACCTTAGCACAGCCTTCGTTAACTTCATACTCAAAATCAGTTTCATCCAGCACTTTACGGGTATGTTCAACATCTGGAGTAAAGACAGCGAACATAGCTTCCTTCTCAGACAGGTTCAAGCAGCCTACGCTAATGCCAGCTTCAGCCAAATCCTCAAACAGATTGCGACCTGCTGCCAAATCCTTAGGATTAAGCTGAATTCTAAATTGAGCCAAATCGTTAATATTTGCTACACCACTTGCGTAATTATCATGCACATCAACCTCTGCACCACGACAATTACCATGTCTATCACTAGTAATCAGAGTACCAGGAGCATCACTAAAGGTAGATTTTACGTACATCGGTGTATTGCTGCTCATACAGATTTCAACTGCACGAGGATGAATGACCTTGGCACCATTGTGAGCCATTTGGCAAACCTCTGCATAAGAAATAGTTTGCAAAATATTAGCTTCTTTAACGATACGCGGGTCAGCAGTCATAATGCCTTCTACATCAGTATAGATTTCAACAAAATCAGCCTTCAAAGCTGCTCCAAGAGCAGCAGCAGATGTATCACTACCACCTCTGCCCAGTGTAGTAAACTTTAAGTTGTTTTCAGTCATACCCTGGAAGCCACATACTACGGGAACAATTCCGGACTCCAATAAGTGCATTAAATTAGAGCAGTTGATATTTTTGATGCGTGCTGCACCAAATTGTGAGTCAGTAATAATGCCGGCCTGACCACCAGTCAACGCCATAGCGTTAATACCAAACTTTTGAAGAGTTGCAGCCATAACGCAGGCAGAAATAATTTCGCCACAACACATCATAGCGTCCATCTCGCGCACATTTACAGAAAGATTTGCTTCCTTCAAAACGCCAATCAATGTATCAGTTGCGTAAGGAGCACCCTTACGACCCATAGCAGATACAACAACAACAGGAGAAAAGCCCTTACGTATAGCTTGCTGTACCTTATCCTTAACGGCAACGCGAGACTCTTCACAGGCAACAGAGGTGCCGCCAAATTTTTGTACAATAATCTTCATTGAAACAATCTTCCCTTCTATTGCTCTTGTTGATTTTTATCAGCAAGTTACTAGCCTAATTTCTTATATCCACTGGTTTTTAATCATGGTTTCAGCAATTTGCAGAGTGTTTAAAGCTGCGCCTTTACGAATTTGATCGCCTACTACCCACAGATTAAAGGTATTGGGATTGGATTCATCACGACGAAGACGACCTACATAGCAATCATCCTTTTCAGATGTATAGAGAGGCATGGGATAAACCTGATTGTTGGGATCATCCATAAGCTGCAAACCAGGGAACCTATCGATAGCCTTCTTCATGTCAGCAAGCTCTAAGTCATGCTCAAACTCAATATTTACAGATTCGCTATGACTGCGATAAACAGGAACACGAACAGTTGTTGCAGTAATACCCATTTTATCATCATGGAAAATCTTTTTAGTTTCGTTTACCATTTTCATCTCTTCCTTGGAATAAAGATTATCCAGGAAAACATCAATTTGAGGAATCAGGTTAAAGGCGATGGGATAATGCTTTTCCAGGCTTGCAGACGGTAAAATCTTAGCTACCATCTCTTTACCCTCACTAAATGCTTTGCATTGGTCAGTTAATTCATCAATACCCTCTTTGCCAGCACCGGAAACCGCTTGATATGTAGAAACTACTATGCGTTTAATCTTTGCTAAGTCATATAATGGTTTCAAAGCCATTACCATAATAATAGTAGAGCAGTTAGGGTTAGCAATAATACCTTTATGCTTTAAAATATCCTCAGGGTTAACCTCTGGAACTACCAGCGGAACCTCTGGATCCATACGGAAGGTGCTAGAATTATCAATTACAACAGCGCCAGCCTTCACAGCATAGGGAGCAAATTCCTTAGAAATACTGCCGCCAGCAAAAAGAGCAATATCAATTCCCTCAAAGGAATCTTTTGTAGCTTCTTGAACAGTATAGGTTTGACCCATAAACTCTATTTTCTTTCCTGCACTACGAGCAGATGCCAAAAGACGCAGCTCTGCAAATGGGAAATTACGTTCTTCTATCAGTTTTAAAAACTCGGTACCAACAGCACCAGTAGCACCTAAAATAGCAACATTATACTTTTTCATAACAAAATCCCTCTCTCGCCAAGTAAATTACAACAATTTATCAAGACCGTATACAAGACCAGTATAGTTCATAATTTTACGGCAACCTAACGCTACACCGGGCATGTAGCATTCACGGTTGATAGGATCTGTGCTGATATGCAAGGTTTCGCCTTGACCACCAAAAATAACCTCCTGAGAAGCAACATAGCCAGGCAGACGTACACTGTGAATACGCATACCCTCATAGTCGCCACCACGACAGCCAGCAATAGTTTCATGTTCATCAGGGTGACCTTGCTTCATTGCTTTGCGCACCTCTGCAATAGCCTTAGCTGTGCTAATAGCAGTACCAGAGGGAGCATCCAACTTGTTATCGTGATGTTTTTCGATAATTTCAACATGGGGGAAGTATTTTGCAGCTTCACATGCTAATTTCATCATTAAAACTGCACCCATTGCAAAATTGGAGGCAACCAAAACAGAGGTATTGTTAGCCTTAGCCAGCTCATCAACCTCTTTTAAATCCTCCTCAGAAAAACCAGTGGTTCCTACTACTGCATGCACACCCAAAGGCAGCATTGTACGCAGGTTATCCATTACGACAGCAGGACGAGTAAAGTCAACAACAACATCTGGTTTTGCTTCATTAATAGCTGCAGCTAAATCAGTACTAACAGACAGCATACTCTCTCCGTTAGGAACCTGACCAGCTTTAATATCAACTGCACCTACTAATTCCAAATCAGCTTCAGCAACAACCTTTTTACAAACCTCGGTGCCCATTCTACCTAAAGCGCCGTTTACCAAAACCTTAATCATTACATTTCACTCCTTGGGAACATTTCCGTCATATGATAAAAAAACCGTTGAGATGGTATCTCAACGGTAAACATACATGTAATACCAATGTTGAGATAGCCCTCCGCTGCATAAGCAGCGACAGTCCGACAGCTATTCGCTGTAAGCCCAGCACAACAACATGGCTGCTATTGCACTTCGGCGTAGGCCCTTTCCCCTGCTTCTTCACTCCCGCTCCACAGGCTACTATTGCTTTCCGCGCCTCTATCTTAATGGTTTCATATTGGTATTGATTATAGTACCCTAAACAAAGTTTGTCAAATACATCTGTCTACAATAATTTAACTTGCTTTATTTTGTACATTTGTTACATAATGCTTGCACATCGAGTAGCTTTAGTTATCTGCTTTTAAATTATCTAGTAAGCAAATTACTTGCTTGTGCTGCCAAAGCCACCACTGCGACTTGCCTTGGCTACCATAGCATCACCATCAGCCAGCAAATAATTATAAAAAATACCTTGAGCAATACATTCGCCTTTATTTAAGACTAAATCTTCCTCACCCATATTAACTAAGGCCAGCATAATATGACCTTCGTTATCTGGATTATTATAATAATCAGCATCAATAATGCCTACGTTGTTTACTAAATGAACTTGTTTTTTTACAGCCATACTGCTGCGAATATGCATACCTAGGAATTCTCCCTCCTGCATATATGCTTTAATACCGGTAGGTACAAGCTTCATTACACCCGGCTCTAAGGTTACATCCTCAGGAACACAAAAGTCATAGCCTGCACTAAATTTAGTTTTACGCACAGGCATAGGAAAGTTAACATTAGCATAGAAATTTTTTCAAAACCACGAATACCCATTACAAACCTCCTAGAATACATACACCTTTCAAAAAGAAAAGGCAGAGGACTAGCCTCTGCCTTAATTTCTTACTAAGCCTTTTGCCAGACACTAGCAGTAAACTTATATGTAGCATATTGTTAGTAACTGCTATTGTCATCACTAGACCATAATTATTTATTCAGACTTTTTGTCAGAACAGCCTTACGAGACAGGTTGATACGGCCTTTGTTGTCAATTTCAGTTACTTTAACAACAATTTCGTCGCCTACGGATACAACATCTTCAACCTTTTCTACACGCTCAGTAGAAAGTTGAGAAATGTGTACTAAACCTTCTTTGCCAGGCAGAATTTCTACAAAAGCACCGAAGTTCATCAGACGGGTAACTTTGCCAGTGTAAACCTTGCCAGGTTCAGCTTCTGCAGTGATACCGTTAATAATCTCGATAGCTTTATTAGCAGCCTCGGTGTTTACAGCAGCGATGAAGATTTTACCGCTGTCGTCGATATCAATCTTAGCACCGGTTTCATCAACAATTTTCTTAATGGTTTTACCGCCAGGGCCAATTACCTTGCTAATCTTTTCAGGATCAACGTTGATAGAGGTAATTTTAGGAGCATACGGAGACAGCTCTTCACGAGGTTCGCTAATGCATTCCATCATTTTACCCATGATGAATTCGCGACCGCGTTTAGCCTGTGCCAATGCTTGAGTGAAGATATCTTTGTTGATACCGTCAATCTTAATATCCATTTGAATTGCAGTAATACCCTTATCGGTACCAGCAACCTTGAAGTCCATGTCACCAAGAGCATCTTCTAAGCCTTGGATATCGGTCAGAATGGTGAAGTATTCGCCATCTTTAACCAGACCCATTGCCACACCTGCAACAGGAGCTTTAATAGGTACGCCTGCATCCATCAGAGACAGAGTGCTTGCACATACACTACCCATGGAGGAGGAACCATTGGATTCCAGAACCTCGGATACAAGGCGAATTGCATACGGGAAATCCTCTTCTGCAGGAATAACAGGACGCAGAGCACGCTCAGCCAAAGCACCGTGACCAATTTCACGACGACCAGGACTGCGCAGAGGTTTGGTTTCGCCTACGGAGTACGGAGGGAAGTTGTAGTGATGGATATAGCGTTTGGTTTCTTCTGCACCCAGACCATCCAGAATTTGAGCTTCACGCAGAGGAGCCAGCGCCAACACGTTCAGAATTTGAGTTTGACCACGAGTGAACAAGGAGCTGCCATGAGGACGAGCCAGCAGACCTACTTCACAGGTTACAGGACGTACTTCGTCCAATTGACGTCCATCAGGACGGATTTTATCAACAGAAATGGTGCGACGAACAATTTTCTTAACCAGCTTTTGAGTGATATACGCAACGTCTGCAGCATTATCAGGATATTTATCCAGGAATACCTCTGCAATTTCTGCTTTTACTTTAGCTACGTTTTCTTCGCGCTCCAGTTTATTAGCATCCATCAGAGCATCTTTCAGCTTTTGAGCGCCGTATTCTTCGATTTCTGCGACCAGTTCAGCAGGAGGAGCATAGAAAGGAACTTCCATCTTCTCTTTGCCAATTTCAGCAACAATTTTTTCTTGGAATTCAACCAGCTCTTTAATTACGCCATGACCGAACCAAATTGCATCCAGCATGGTTTCTTCAGATACTTCATTAGCGCCAGCCTCAACCATGAGGATTGCGTCCTTAGTACCTGCTACAGCCAGATTCAGGTCACTAACCTTGCTTTGTTCAACGGTCGGGTTAACGATAAATTGGCCATCGATTAAACCTACACGAACACCGGCAATAGGACCTTCAAACGGAATATCAGAAATAGACAGCGCGCAGGATGCACCAATCATAGCGGGCATATCCGGAGCATTGTCAGGATCTACGGAAACAGCAGTTGCAACGATTTGTACGTCGTTATGATAGCCCTCGGGGAACATAGGGCGAATCGGACGGTCGATCAGACGGCTAGTAAGGATTGCTTGCTCACTAGGACGACCTTCGCGCTTAATAAAGCCGCCAGGGATTTTACCTACGGCATACATTTTTTCTTCAAAATCTACGGTCAACGGGAAAAAGTCAACGCCCTCACGAGGGGTTTTGGTACCGGTAACAGCTACTACTACTGCAGTGTCACCATAGCGAACTAAAACTGCGCCATTTGCTTGTTTTGCAATCTTGCCGGATTCAATAGTAAGAGTTCTGCCGCCAAGATCCATGCTGTAACTATGCATGATATTGCCTCCTTAAATTTTCAACATTTGGTGTACCAGACTACTATTCGACATTTATTGAAAAAATCCTTTTAAATTTTCCTTAAAATGTGAATTTTTTATGAATTTTATAAAAAATTTCTAAATTATCTGTACTACATCACATAAAACGACCATGTACCTATCTATTAGCCATAAAAGTAGGAATAGTCTCCTCTTTTTTTATAAAAACAGCTACATAAATAAGCGTAAAATAAAAACTACCACCGCACCAACAGCAGCAAAAATTAAAAATGTAGGCAAAAGGAAAAAGAACAACGCCAGAATACCGCCTAAAATAAGCAATGTCATTAAAATACCACTGCCACAGCCAAACTGATGCACCTTGATACCATTATTAAAGCGTTGCCCTCTATAGGCTTCATTTTCATAGGATTCTTGTTTCTGCTCTCTCTCGTTTTTAGGAGATGCAGAGGAAGAACTGCTTCCATCCTCTTCTATTGTAACACCATCAAAGGTATCACGCTCTTGGGGGCTTAACACTTTGGCATCTACCTTGAATTGGTAGTGGCAGTACGGACATTCAGCTGTACCTGGGTTAACCTCTCGTCCGCAAAAATCACATTTCATAAGTTATCCTCCTACAATAGAATTCTATTTCCATCTCAAAGATTTATATCCTATTTACAGAACTGCCATCATCAACAGACTTTCTTCATTCACGTAACGTGGATCATGCTTCTCAATTGCTAAAGCAGCTTTAATACTTTCACTGGCACGTCTAATAGCATCTACAGGAACAAACTCGCAAATTTCAGATACCTTCTGTAAATCATATGTATAGACAGCATTAAGCTCTACAAATATCTGCAAAACACCTGCGGCCCAAACATCAGACAAAATTACCTTTTCTCCAGAAACATGCTGAAAATCGCTCCACAATGTCTGTGCTAATCTTACATCTAATGAGGAAAAGAAGTATGAGCCCATAACCTTTTTCAGCTTTCGGCTTACATCATCCTCTAAAACAGGCTGAGGCAGATATTCTGTAACATTAGTTTTAAAATCAAAGCGGTCCATACGTACATAGCCAGAATATATCATAATGGCATGACGCATAAAAACAGGAAATTCTTTAGTAAAATCGCTCCAGCTAAGCTGACCGCCATGACGCACACTTATCCAGCTTTTAGCTTTTTCTAAAATATCAAAAAGAACTTTCTTAGAGCTATTTTTTATATTGTGACCTCGTACTGTACTCAAAGCTATAGATTTATTGTAAAAAATATGCCCTAAAAACAGCATACCCTTGTATTCAGCAACATTGGATGAATCCATTAAAATGGCATAGCTCTCCCCTGTCAAAAAGTTTCTGCAGCTAACAGTTCCTTCATCCAGTGGCTCTTCCATAGAAAATAGAACTAGCTCAGCCTTCAAAAGCTCCTTAAGCATATCAAAAATAGGACTATTTTTTACATCTACAACTCCAGATTGTGCATATTCGTAATAAAGCTCTAAGGGAGTTTTGTATTGATCCAGCATATGATAGTCTAAAACGAAATATTCCCAAAAGCTTTTTTCAAACTCCTGCTTTTGGTCATCAGGAACAGACTCATCCATTTCCAGATAATTACCAAACATATATCTTGCTCTGGCAATATCCATTTTATATTGCTTTTCTCTCAAAAAATATCCAGAAACCTTATCAATAGTCCTGTCAACCAAATTACCTATATTAAAGAATATTTTTTCTGGTAAGTCAGGCGAACTAAGCTCCTCATAGCTTTCATAGCCAGGCAGAAAATTACCATCTTCATCCATGATAGTAATACCTTCCTCAGTTGCAAGTAAATCCATTGCCTCAAGAGGAGCAGCAAAGCTTCTTACCTTTTTTCTTTTTGCTAAATATTGATATAACCCAGTTATGTCGTTTAAAAACGCTACTACTCGCAATTCTGTAGCTTTAAAGCCAGAGATATTGCGTGCACACCAGGCAATACCATCAACAATATCATCGCCATTCAAGTCGCCAAGATATGCTTCTACATGACTAGCAAAAATACAGAAACAATTTACATTGTCCCAAATTTCTATCAGCTCATCATCTATAGCGCCTTCCATGATACGTTGACGCAAATATCCTTCTGCATCTGTACGAGAAAGCACATCACTCCAACCATAATCCTGCTCGTAAAAGGCTTCTATTAAATCAAAAACATTATCCATAATCATATTACCTTTCTATTTTAACTATTATATCATACTTTTGTGACATACCAATGTATTTTTCTAAATAAATCTATAGCAAAAAACACCTTTGACGAATTGTACTTCATCAAAGGTGTATATTTGAATTATAACTCATGCTCTCTGCAAATTCCAACTACAATTTGATACAAATTTTGTAATCCTATGTTGTTTTCATGATTTAAAACTCGTAAGCTTTCGTATTCTGGATAATACTCTCTTTTTCCTTGATTATCACATACTTTTACTAAAGCATTACCGTATGGTGTTGCCACACTAATGATTTGACGTTGCAAAACAGTCCGTTCCATAACAGTGTGCCTAATTCCAATAGTGGTTGTCTCACGAAAAATAATTTTTTCCATTTCCAACCGCTTTTCGGGTACCGTTAAGACCACCAACTCCCATGCAGGTCTATTCTTTTTCATATAGATAGGCTGATAATGAACATCTTTAGCCCCTGCATCAAGCAAAAGTTCCATAGTATATGCCAAAACCTCACCGGAGCAGTCATCAATATCTGTTTCCAGCTTAACAACAGTATCATTTAAAAAGCTTAAATTAGAGTTTTTTTTTCAGGACTTGCTTCTATCAGCATTGCTCTCAAAATGCTAGGACGCTCATAGGTGCGCTTACCTGCGCCCAAACCAATCTTTTTAATAGCAAACTCTGAAGGTAGCTTGTCAGATGTTTGCAACGCAGCTACAGCAGCAGCACCTGTAGGGGTAACGAATTCACCTTTAATAGGCATAATTTCTACCTTCAAGCCATAGGCCTGCATAATATTAGCAACAGCAGGCACAGGAACAGGCAATATTCCATGCTGGCAGCGTACAGTACCACTGCCCTCACACAGCTTGGGAACAACAACCTCTGTTATACCTAAATTATCAGCACAAACAGCAATAGTAATGACATCTACGATAGAATCTACAGCGCCAACCTCATGGAAGTGTACTTCATTCTTAGCAACAGCATGAGCCTTGGCCTCAGCTTCTGCAATAATGTCAAAAATCTTTAAGGCTAAAGCTCTAGCGCCAGCAGTCATCTTCGCACTGTTAATGATTTCAACAACCTCTTTCATACCGCTGTGCTCGTGGTGATGGTGATGTTCATGATTATGTGCGTGACCATGGTCGTGCATTGCCTCATGATGGTGGTGTTCATGCTCGTGACCATCGTCCCCTGCGTGACAGTGTTCATGACTATGTTCGTGCTCATGCTCATGATAGTGCTCGTGTGTATGCATTAATGCATGGCTGTGCCCATCACCATGCAAATATTCCATATCATGGTCATGGTTTTCGTGCTCAGCATCAAGAATAACATTAAAATCACAGCAAGCAACACCTGCTTTTTTCACTGTGCTAATTTCATAGGTAAATCCATGAACAGGTATGCTATCAAGTGCTTCTGCTAAAACAGCTTTATCCGCACCCAAATCTAAAAGAGCAGCTGCAAGCATATCACCACTAATACCAGCATTGCATTCCAAATATAAGCAATTTGACATAATAATCCTCCTTAATTTATAAAACATTACCAATTTATTTGTTAAGCTCTATATTCATCTTGCCACTGCTATAGCCACCTAAATCAAGAGCAGTATAAGTAAATCCCATTTCCTTCAGCTCTCTATCAATAAGCGTTCTATTAGCCATTACAACAGCCATATCGTCTGCTAAAACCTCAATTCGCGCCATATTACCATGAACACGCACTCTAAACTGGCGCAGTCCTAAATCATACAAAAGCTGTTCTGCTTTCTCCACCATACTTAGCTTGGATGCGGTAATCGCTTCACCATACACAAAGCGAGATGCCAAGCATGCGTAAGACGGCTTATTCCATTCCTTTAGTCCAAACTCATGTGCAAGGTAACGAATCTCGGCCTTACTTAAGCCTGCATCACGTAGAGGGCTGACAACCTGTAGCTCTTGTAAAGCGCGTAGTCCCGGTCTATAATCCTTTAAATCATCTGTATTAGAACCTTCTACTAAGGTAAAAGCTCCTAACTCCTTTGTCAAACTGAGCAAGTCAGTAAATAATGCTTTTTTACAATGATAACATCTATCTGAATTATTGCTGCTAAAGCCAGGTATCTGCAATTCATCAAAGCTATAAATATACTGCTGTATACCTTTTTGAGTACAAAACTCCCTTGCTTCATCCTGCTCTCTTATTGGAATAACCCTAGATACTGCAGTAATAGCAATAGCGTTAGCACCTAAAACTTCATGAGCTACATCCAAAAGCAATGCAGAGTCTACACCGCCTGAAAAAGCTACAGCTACTTTATTCAAAGATACAAGATTGTTCTTCAAGGCCAGTAATTTATCATTTGCTATTTTCATCTCAAAATCATTCATAATGTAAATCCTTTAAAAATGATGTCATTTTACCGCCAAACGATTGATTTGTGTAGCTATATAGCCTGCTCCATAGCCGTTATCAATATTAACAACAGAAACACAATTGGCACAGGAGTTTATCATGGTTAAAAGTGCAGACAAGCCATTAAAGCTGACACCGTAACCGACTGAAGTTGGTACTGCAATAACTGGATTTGATACCAGTCCGCCAATTACACTTGCTAATGCACCCTCCATACCGGCAACAGCAACTACACAGTTAGCACTCTGCAAATTATCCACCTTAGCTAACAAACGATGAATACCACTAACACCAACATCGTAAATACGTTCAACATAGGTGCCAAAAAACTCCGCAGTCTGAGCAGCCTCCTCCGCAACAGGAATATCTGCCGTTCCCGCAGTACAAACCACAATTTTACCAACACGCTTTTTATCAGGCTTTTCTAACTTCAAAATACGTGCTACAGGGTCGTACTCAATCTGCGGAATAACCCTTTTTACCAATTCGTACTGCTCCTTAGAAGCACGTGTACCAAAAACCTCTCCATGCTCCTTATATAAACGCACATAAATAGCCTGTAAATAATCATCAGGCTTATTGCTGCAATAAACAACCTCTGGGAAGCCAGAACGAAGCTCTCGATATGTATCAAGCTTAGCAAAGCCTAAATCCTCAAATGCTTTGTGTCTAAA
>USBG01000044.1 GCA_900552855.1 uncultured Phascolarctobacterium sp.
AATATCCCGTCCCAGCTTTTTCAAATCAATCTTATCGCCATCTTTATCTACAAAAATTAACTCTCCCATTTGCAGCTTGCCATCTACAATTTTAAAGGCATTGCTTTCGATATCGCCAAGCTCTGTTTCAATAATAACATCCACAAAGCGTAGCTCCTTATTTTGGTCACTAAACTTACCACTAATGCTTTTAAAAGGAATTAACATATAGGTGCCATTGCCAGATTTAAAGCTGCCGTAGGTAAGGCTACCTTTTTCTTTACCCTTGTTACGGAACTTAATATCCAACTCTACTCTACAGTTAATGGTATTATCCCTTGCTGCTGCCGCAGCCATAAGGTCAGTGCCATGAGCGTCAATATTATAGTGACGATTATCAAAATGATATAAGCCATAGGCCTTTATAGAACCACCATAAATACCACCCGTAACATTTTCCAGAGTAATCAAACCATTAGCGTATTGATAGTTTCCGTTAATATGCACAAAATTAAGACCTGGCAAATTAAGCTCATCCATGCTTACAGCGCCATCAATAGTAGGATTAGCTAAGGGTCCCTTCATTTCGCCTGTGATGGTCATTGGATCATTAGCATTGCTCAGTCCTAAGGACGAGGGAACAACCTTATACAAGCCTAAATTAAGGTGCACATCCTGTGGCTGATTTAGCTTAACCCTGCCATCAATATTAAAGCCATCGCCTACCATGCTGCCACCAAACTTACCAGCAGATAAATGCAGCTCCAATTCCTTGTGATTTTTAACAGCAAGACTGCCATTAACATCATTCAAAACAAAACGTCTTTTTTGATATTCAGCAGAAAGCACAATATCCTTCAATATTAACTTTATGTTAGGTATTTTGTCTGGAAGCTGCAAATTTTTGCGCTTTAGCTCTTCCTTTTCCTCCTTAGCTTCATCGTCAGAACCATGCAGTACATCAGCATGCATTTCGTCATCAAAGCCAACATGGATATAGGCATTATCTAGCTCTAGCTCCTTTAGACTGTTAATGCTTGGCCTTTTGCGAACAATATCCCAGGTGCTGACCTTCATTCTGCCTTGCTCAACCTCAACAAGAGATTTTCCGTCTGGCGCTATCCAGCTAAGATTATAAAAATAGACATTTCCCCATAAATCAGCACTAAGCTTTTCTGCAGTAACTACACCAGCTAAAACCCTTTGCTTAGACATCTCTTTATTAAAAATCTGTGCTGCCTGTCTACTAGCAAGCTCGCACAAAATCAGAAAAATGCCATAAAGCACGCTTGCTATAATCAATAAAATAAGCAAAAGCTTTCTTCTTGGTATATTGGTAAATTTATCTCTTATGCTTTTCATAATAACAATTGCAACCTATAAAAACTACAGACAATATTTCAAGTATTCTTCATCCTTCATTTTAGAGGCAGTAATGGCATTTTCAATAGCCTTAGCCATAACCTCTGCAGCCAAAGCTCCTACCATATTTACATCAGCGTGAACAAGCTTACCACAGGCTGAAGCATAAATAGTGTCACCATCAGCCAAGGTACCTACTGGATTAATACAGCGTGCATAAGCATTAGTTGCCTGAGCAGCAATACGTGTCAGCTGTGCCTTATCAAAGCTACCGTTGGTAACAATAGCGCCAATGGTAGTATTGGTACGAGAATACAAATCCTGAGGAGTGGAAAGTGTGTATAACTCACTAGCACTGTCCATAAAAGCAGTGCGCTCCTTGTTCAAAAGGCCTGCAATCTTAGTGCCATCAGGAGCATAAATATCTCCTAAGGCATTGACAACAACAACAGCGCCAACCTTTAGTTCACCAATCTGCACCGCATGGTAGCCAATGCCACCCTTCATGGACTGTGCCATACCACAAATTTTGCCCACTGTAGCACCAGTTCCTGCACCAACAGAGCCACTTACAGGATGATTACCCTTTAAGGCATCAAGACAAGCCTTGTACCCCATTTTGCTGTCAGGACGAATTTTAGCACTGCCATAGGACAAATCAAAGATATCGCTTTGCACAACAAGTGGCACTAGGGCAAAGCCTGTATCAAAGCCTATTTTGTGCTCCTCCAAGCATTGCATAACGCCATCAGCAGCAGCCAAGCCATAGGCACTGCCACCGCCAAGCACAACAGCGTGTATACCAAGGTCTTCCTTAGTAGGGTCAAGGACAGGAGTTTCCCTAGAGGCAGGACCACCACCACTGATATGGACGCCAGTTTTAGCACTGTCCTTAAATAAAAGAACTGTCACACCAGTTTTACCAGCATCGCTTTGAGCATTGCCAACCTGAACGCCTTCAATTGCAGAAAACGGAATTTCTACAGGTCCATTGGCTGCAGCCGCACATCCTGATACCATACACAGCATTCCGCAGGATAATAACACGGTTTTAATCATCTTTTTAAGCTTCATCTCTTTACAACCTCCGAACCTATTCTATCAATAATGGATATACAGAAATCATAACAAAAATGTGTAATTAATGCAGGCCCCAAAGCCAAAAATGCTCCAAACAAGCCTCCTATAATGCCAATTATATAAGCTAAAGCATCTAAATGACGCTCTATACCAAGACAAAATAATATAAAGCTTGAGCTGGTAAATAAAGCTATAGCACCGCCGCAAAATCCCAATGTACAAAAGCTAAGATAGATAGCAAAGCTAGCCAAGGTAAACCGCATAATAATCACCTCGCATAAATTTATTATATCACATACCATCTTAATTTAGATATTGTTTAAAGTAGTATTCTAGAAAATCGTCCAAATAAAAAACGCACACAGGATAATTCCCATGTGCGTTATTTGCCACCATTTATAGAACACATCTGTGTTAAGTACATTTGGTGGAGATGAGGGGAGTCGAACCCCTGTCCGAAAATATTGCCATACAACTTTCTCCGAGCGCAGACGACATATTTTATTTCGCTTCCCGAATGCCTATCGACGGGCGTCCGAGTTGCTATCCCAATTTGTTTCCCTTAAAGCTCCAGGGAAGGTCTTCAAGGTATCCTGTCTATTGACTGTTCATCCTCACCGGCAGGAGAAGCTTAGAGAACAGTTAGCAGTTAGGCTGCTAAAGCGTATTCTTGTTCAGCGTTTATATTTAAACGGCCCACCGATTATCGTGCAGATGGAACCACGGCTCGCTTATCATACCGCACCTACCCCCGTCGAAACCAGTACATCCCCAAATCAGAGATTATATTACTGGAAGACTCCAACATACATCTTTTTTGAGTAATGAAATAAAAAACGAACTCAAATTGACATATGTTTCCTAAAGTGCAATATCATTCTTTAAACTTTAGGCGATATGAAGTTATCAAAGAAAAGAGTTTTCCTCTGTAGATACTAATATACCACTTAGTTTCCCTAAAGTCCACTATATTCACATTTTTTTCACAACTACCATAAAAATTTACACTTCATAATCCTTAAAGGTAGTGTTATTTATTAAAATTCTACTATTTTGATGATAAAATCTAGATAAAATTATTCCCCTATATCCTTGAAATAATTTGTTTAAACATTCATATTATGCTACAGTATATAGCCATATTTTATATTATCACGGTTGCATATTCAAAGGAGGAAATAATTATGAGTTGTTATTTTAATGAAGGTAAAGAGTCTGTATCAAAATATGCTAGATGCGGTGTTGAGAAGAAGACCGCGAGCTTTTAAAAATATCTGAAGCTTCTCTTAACAACCATAATAAATCAGTCTACTTTAGGAGTATCATATCAGCTTTGTCTAAGAAAGTCTATTTTTGTTTCTAAATTATCTTTTCCTACTCCACGTATCTTTCACGCATCAGCTTAATTTCTGCTGCGTAGCCATCCAGCTCGTTAGGTGTTTCCAAATTAAATGGCAAATGACGCAGTGCAGGGTGGTTGATAACCCTGGTCAGCGCCTCTAGGCCAATATTGCCAGCACCAATGCAGGCGTGACGGTCCTTATGACTTCCAAGCACGTTCAGGCTGTCATTAAGATGGATAGCCTTCAATCTCTCCAAACCAATAATTTTGTCAAACTGCTCCAATACACCGTCTAGGTCATTAACAATATCATAGCCACCATCAAATACATGACAGGTATCAAGGCACACGCCCATTTTTTCGTTCAGCTGCACTCTGCTGATGATTTCTGCCAGCTCTTCAAAGCTGCGGCCAACCTCGCTGCCTTTACCAGCCATGGTTTCCAAAAGCACGGTGGTATGCAGGTCCTTGTGCAGTACAGAGTTCAAAATCTCAGTTATTTTAGTAATACCAATTTCAGCACCCTGCTTAACATGACTGCCAGGATGGAAATTGTACAAATTACCGGGAACATATTCTAGCATTTCTAAATCACCCTCCATAACCTGCTGAGCAAATTGACGCAAGCCCTCATCCGCAGCACAGGCATTCATAGTATAGGGGGCATGAGCTACCAGCTGAGCAAAATTGTGCTCCTTACACAGCGCCATAAGAGCAGCTGCGTCCTCTGGCTTTACAGCCTTGGCCTTGCCACCGCGGGGATTGCGGGTAAAGAATTGAAAGGTGTTGGCACCAATGGTCAATGCAGTTTTGCCCATAGCCAAAAAGCCTTTGGAAGAAGATAAGTGACATCCAATATTTAACATATATACTCCTTGTAATTATCCATAAAATTTAGGGCTCCTATAAAGGAAGCCCTAAATAATTTTACACTGTTTCAATATAACCGTCTACAATATTTTGAATAAACACATATTGCCAACGACCTGTTTTCTTTTCTCGTAAAGCTTCATTCTTCGCCTTAGCACGACAGGCAGGGCAAATATCTCTGGGTACACATACTATAAAAGCACTTTGGTCACCAAAGCGTGTATTTTCCGCTGCTGTTGCTATAGTAAAATAGCCACCGCACTTATTACTATCGCAGTAATGTACACTTTCTATCTGCTCCTCACGGATGCCCTCTTCATCATAATAAATATGCTTACGACGCTGCCATGTTCCTCCGCATTTAGCAAGCAACTCCTGCTTAGTCCTTTCACGGTTAAAATACATAGCGCCAACCTCTTCAATCAGCTGGTCCACACGTTTATTGCAGCGCACATCCTGAGCCTTCAAGCCACGCAAATCAGGCTCTATTACCTTGCTATAATCCAAGCCTGCCATAGCCAAAATAATGCCCGTGTTAACATAAGGCAGTGCACTTTCTATAGAATAACCGCCCTCTAAAACAGCAATATCTGCCTGCAGCTTATCAGCTAGCCTTGCATATCCCTGAGCCGTCACCTGCATGGATGCCAAGGGGTCACTAAAATGATTGTCCTGACCAGCAGAGTTTAGTATCAATTCAGGCTGAAAATCCTCTAAAATATGTGCAATCAAGCCATCATATAAACGGTGCAGGCCTTCATCACCAGTACCAGGAAGCAAGGGTAAGTTGATATTGGTACCCCAAGCGCCTGGACTGCCTGCCTCGTTAGGAAAGCCTGTACCAGGATACAATGTACGTCCATCCTGATGAAAAGAAATATACAGGGTATCCGGGTCGTGATAAAAAACATCCTGAGAGCCGTCACCGTGATGCACGTCCGTATCTACTACAGCAATCCTGCGCACGCCATACTTGCTGCGCAAATATTCCACTAGCACAGCCTCAATATTGATGGTACAAAAGCCCCTAATACCATGAACAACGCGCATAGCATGATGTCCTGGCGGACGTACTAAAGCAAAGGCACGCTTAACCTCTTTTTTCATCACAGCGTCAGCTGCCACCAAGCAGCCACCTGCAGAGGTTAAATGCGCAGGCGTAATCAGACGTGCGATTCCTGGTACGCCAATATGTGCACGCTGTAAATCATTGAGCTGCGCCAACCGTGGTCTATATTCACGGATTTCAGGACAATCAAAAAGTCCCTCCTCCTCCAATTGGTCACGAGTGTAAAGCAAGCGCTCCTGACGCTCAGGATGTCCTGCGCTAATCATCCAGTCAAAGGCCGGAAAAAATACTAAGCCCAATGTATCCTTTGCCATCAGAAATCCACCTCCTTGCCCTGCACTTTATGTAAAATACCAGGCTTTAGCTGCATGCGCAAGCTATAGATATCGCCAGTATCATAATAGCTGTGTACTGTACAGAAATGCTCACAGCTTATAAGCTCCGTCTCTTGGTCAGGCAGCTGCCAATCCGCAGTCTGTTCACGTAGCCAATCAGATAAAATATTCTCTGCCTTCTGCTCATTAAAGCCACGCGGCAAACGCTCGCGCGTACCACTTTCGGGAATAATATAAAAGCCATCCGTTGTATCTGCACGCAAGCCCGCAGATAAAGTAGGCCTTGCTACAGCAGCGCCAATAGCATTAGCCACAACAGCACCCTTAGGAATATCAACAGGCAGCTCCATGTCTTCGCCCAAGGCCTTTATCAAACCCAAGGAACCACCGCCAACACCAATAAGCTGCTCTGGCACAAACTCCGTACCCCGAATAACGTCATCCACAGTATAAACAGGCTGCTTAGCCCATTCGTCCAGCATTTCTGCAACAGTCGTCCTAATAGTATCAACTGCTGCCTGTACAATCTTCTGTGCCTCCTCCTTAGGCTCGCCACCTAAAGCAGCAATAGCAGCTAAGCTCTTGCTTGCGTCGCCAAAACTAACATAGCCTGCAACTATTAGCGCGTCAGACAAGGTAGCCTTAGTGCCACCAACAGCCGCAGCAGGCCCCTGACGCATAGGACCAACCCTATAACCATCTTCAGTCTTTGTAATTGCGCTATCGCCGCCAATACCTACACTACGCATATGGAAGGCACGCACTGCTGTAGGATAGCCATTTACTACAGCACCCTTACGAGCCATTAGAGGCAAGCCATTTTTCCAAAAGGCAATATCCGTGGTCGTGCCACCAACATCTAAAGAAATACTATTAACAGTAGGTGCAGCCAGTGCCTCTATACCAAGCACAGATGCTGCAGGACCTGTAAAAATAGCCTCTACAGGCTGATTAATAGCAGCTTCAATAGGAAGGGTGCCACCATCTGCCTTCAACACGTGTACGGGTGCACAAATTTCTCTCTCCGCCATAGCACGCTGTATCTTCCCTGCAAAGTTTTTAAAAATTCTATACACTGCACCTGCAAAATAAGCAGAATTTGTCCTGCGCACAAAATTTAGCTCACCACTCAGCTCACTGCCTAAAAAAATCTTGCTGTAGCCATTTTGCTTCAGCTCATGCTCAAGCTCATACTCTAGCTGCGGGTCACGAACAGAAAACTTACCGCTAACAGCACACACACTGTTAGCGCCCCTGCGGTTAAGTAAATCACGATGCTTAGTCCAATCAATCTGAGCTGTAATCTTACCCCTATGGTCTACGTAGCCACTAACAAAATACGGAGCAACAGGAAACTTATGGGTTACGTTCATACCAGGACCTGTAATAACTGCTAAAAATACAGGGTCAAGCTTGTCCTCCGTCAAAGCATTGGTAACTATTGTGCTAGAAATTACCACGCGCTCAATTTTATTAATCTCCTCCTGATGCTTAGGAAGAACCATATCAAGTGCCTGCAAAATGCACTGCAGCACATCCTCATGAGTTGTAGGCGTCTTGGCCTGTGCTGCTATTTCCGAACCATTTAAAAGCACAGCATCAGTAAAGGTACCGCCAACATCTATACCTAAAAGCATATCCTCGCCCCCTTTTAGTAATTAATAACCATCAATACATTAACAAGACTCAAATACAATCTACTTGTTAATATTTTGCTTAGAAATAGTTTTTACAATCAAACCAGTAATTTCAGTGTATTTCTCTTGCTCATTTGCGGGACAGGCAAATTTATTTACCTAAGTATTCGCTACCATTTTTTAAATCCCTGCAAATAACAAAAACAAGGAGATAGACATCCTATCTCCTTGTAACATTTAATCTTTATGCTTTAGTAAGCTAGAAGCGTATAAATTTATTTATTCGGCTCAAACTCCTCATAAATACTGCCAAAGTCTATACCGCCAATCACCTTACCCTTGTACTGCGCTCTGATGCTAGTTTCGCCATCCTCAAGATGTTTAGAGGTAATACCATAACGACGTGACAGCCACGCCTCTACAAAGGCGGCTAAATGGTCACAGCCCTTAACAACAGTACCATCTACAGGCTTATAGCCTCTGCCATCAACATTATACCTTGCATTAATCTCCTCTACACTAGATAAGATGATTTCACCATTGACTATAACCTTGTCGCTAAACTCATTCTTGGTATAGTACAAGATATCCTGATGCCAGGTATATGGCAATAATGGTAAAATTTTTTCGCTAACCTGACGCTCCTCAATCTTTTTAATTAAATCGTCCAATCCCTCTACACTGCGCTTTATAGGAGAAATAATATCTCTAGTCAGTACCTCTGGCAAATCATGGAACAAGCCGCACAAAAAATCACTTACAATACGCTCATCAGAAGCCTTCATTTCCACTGCGCAAAAGTACGCCATAATAGCTACTAAAAGCACATGTCCCATAACAGATGTCTCTGGTACACGCGGTGACTGTGCCCAGCGTTTTTGAAAACGCAGCTGACCAATCAAGTCCACAAACTTGCTGCTCTTGCCCTTAAGTGCCAGCTTCTGCACGCCTGCTAAATCAAAATGATCTTCAATCTCACTATCAATCGCCTGCTTTGTATCTTCAATACCATAAATGCCTTGATTAAAGTGATAAATAAGACCAAACTCCCATTGGCTTGCCAAATAATGTGCTGCTCGTAAAATTTTCTTTTCCTTAGGATAGTAGCTGCTATCTTCAAAATATGTTTTAATCTTTTCCATCAAATCTGCATCAATATCAGGAATACGACGTTTAAGCTCTTTATAAACCCAAGCATTAAGCTCTTTACCATGTACACGCATCAGCTCATGAAACACAGGTGGCTTAATATCAGTCAACACATTTCTATGCAAAAACTCAAAAATTCCCCCCTCTACCAATACACGCCAATTAAGCTTAGCGCCATGGTCATCCTCTTCATGACGAGCCAACACATACATAATCATCATCTTGTGAGCCTGTTTATCCAGCTCCGTAAAACCACAGGGACGGATATGATCGTTCCACCGCTGAATATGGGCCGCCTCGTATAAGAATTCAATAAAGCTTTTTGTTAGCATACTTACCTCCTTTGACCTTGATTGTTTACTATCCAATCAAGATATCACATCATAAATATACTCTATATTTTTACCAATATATCTAATCACCTAAATATCTTTATGTATTTCCCGGGAAATCTTCTGATAAATTGTTATCTATTCAGCATACTGCTTATATTTGCCTTTAACTACTACCATTAAATACAGCTAGTAGTACATAACCAACATCCTCTATATTATCACTACAAAGCATTATAGACTCCCTAGAACATTTACCTATCTCACAAGCCTATAATATTAATTCTATAGTTATCGTCATCTTGTACAAACCATTTTACCTTATAATCTCGAGCAACCTACTATATTGTTCATTATATCACTATATAAATAAGAAGCAAAATAACCTACAGCCTATTCCAACTATAATAGCCTGCTACCGTAAAGCTATTTACAAAAATATCTAGAAAGTTTAAGCAATACAACCTACTTCCTATTCACGTATCTAAACTACTCTTTCATATATCTAAAATATTCTTTAATTAGTATATCAACCGTAATAAACCTATTGGTGTACCCTAAATAAAAATACAAAGGTTAGAATTTGTTAATATCGTCAAGCTTTAACCTTTGTACTTTGCATAAATCACTACTATTAAATTTTTACAGATGTGCTACGTATATTTCTTATTTACCTATTTTGAACAAGTATCACATACTTTTAAGCATAAAAAAAGCAGGAACCTAAGTTCCTGCTTTTGAAAACTCTGATTAGATGAGCTCGATGATAGCCATTTCTGCAGCATCACCACGACGAGGACCTACTCTGTAAATGCGAGTAAAGCCGCCTTGTCTGCCTTCATATTTCGGAGCAATTTCTTCAAAAAGTTTTTTGGTTACAGTTTCGTCAACCAGGATAGCCAAAACTTGACGACGAGCGTGCAAGTCATTGCGTTTTGCCAAAGTAATCAGTTCAGCGGAATGCTTAGCAACTTCTTTAGCTTTGGTAATGGTAGTTTCGATTCTGCCATATTTGAAGAAGGAAGTTAAAATGCTGCGAAACAGAGCCTTACGGTTGCTGGAGTTACGACCCAGTTTTCTGTATGCCATGTGCTTCTGACCCCCTTATTATTCTTCTTCGTTCTTGCGTAAGGACAATCCCAGATCACTCAATTTTTTCTTGATTTCATCCAGGGACTTACGACCCAAGTTACGAACTTTCATCATATCTTCTTCGGATTTCTGAGTCAAATCATCAACGGTATTGATACCTGCGCGACGCAAGCAGTTATTGCTACGTGCGGAGAAATCAAGATCCTCGATGTTCATTGAACCAGGACCCGGTTTTTCAGGCTCTACACCTTCCGGTTCAGAGCCACCAGCTACGCTAATCATAGGTTTAGCAACATCGCCGGTTTGGAACAACTTGAGATAATCAATTAAGATGCCGGAAGCCATATTTACAGCTTCATCAGGCATAACGCTGCCATCAGTCCAAACTTCTAAAGTAAGCTTGTCGTAGTTGGTAACATTACCTACGCGAGTATCATTAACTGCAAATTTAACTCTGGTAATCGGAGAGTAGATAGAATCTACAGGGATAGTACCAATGGGTTGATCTGCAAGTTTATTCTTATCTGCAGGAACGTAGCCAAGGCCTTTATCAACATGGATTTCCATATTGAAAACTGCGTCTTTATCTAAAGTCGCAATGTGCAGCTCAGGGTTCAAAATCTCTACATCTGCATCAGCAATAATGCTTGCTGCAGTAACTTCCTGCTCACCAGAGCATTCGATACGCAGGATTTTTTCTTCTTCGCATTCCATTTTTAAGCACAATGCCTTAATGTTCAGAATGATGTCTGCAACATCTTCACGAACACCAGGAATTGTAGCAAACTCGTGCAGTACGCCGTCAATTTTAACGTACTTAACTGCTGCACCCGGAAGGGAGGAAAGCAGTACACGGCGCAAGCTATTGCCCAGTGTAATGCCGTAGCCTCTTTCCAGGGGCTCCCAAACGAATTTGCCATAGCGACCATCTTCGCTGATTTCAGCTGTCACCATTTTAGGTTTCTCAATTTCAATCATTCGGAAAGCCTCCTTCTATCGCGTATTACCACAATACGTCACATAAGTGGGTGGCACAAGATGTTCACTAATTATTTGGAGTACAACTCGATGATGAGCTGCTCTTCGATAGGAACATCAATTTCCTCACGAGTAGGATAACGGTCAACTTTACCACCCAGGTTAGCGGTATCTTGTACCAGCCAAGCCGGAGAGGTTACAGCAGCCATTTTCTCATCCATGCCTTTGAAGTATTCTTTGGAACGGCTATTTTCCATTACGGAAATAACGTCACCAGCATATACCATAGCGGAAGGAATGTCCAGACGTTTGCCGTTTACAGCAATGTGGCCATGTCTTACGATTTGGCGAGCTTGACGACGAGTGCTAGCCAGGCCCAGACGATAAACTACGTTATCGATTCTTCTCTCGAGGAGGATCAGCAGGTTTTCACCAGCGATACCTTCCATCTTTTTAGCTTTATCATAGTAGCCACGGAATTGTCTTTCCAGGACACCATAGATAAATTTAGCTTTTTGTTTTTCAGTTAATTGAATGCCGTATTCGCTCTTTTTTCTGTTTTGGCGTCTAGCTTGGCGTTTGGATTCCTTGTTAACACCCAGAAATTGAGGAGCTAAGCCTAAAGATCTGCATCTTTTCAGGACAGGCGTTCTATCGATTGCCATCTATTTACACCTCCAATTATACTCTTCTACGTTTCGGCGGACGGCAGCCATTGTGCGGAATCGGAGTAACGTCTTTAATGGAGTTAACTTCGAGACCTGCAGCTTGAAGTGCACGAATTGCAGCTTCACGTCCTGATCCTGGTCCTTTAACCATAACGTCAACTGTCTTTAATCCGTGTACTAAAGCTGCCTTTGTAGCAGTCTCAGCTGCCATCTGTGCAGCATAAGGAGTAGATTTTCTTGAACCTCTAAATCCAAGACCACCGGCACTTGCCCATGAT
>USBG01000045.1 GCA_900552855.1 uncultured Phascolarctobacterium sp.
CAATATTTACGCTTTTACTGGATTTACCACTTATTTTGTAAATAACTTGAATATATGCATTTTTACTCTACATAAATTTTATATTTCAAAACTTAAATACTCTAAAAAGCAAAAAAATCCTGACCATCTTTTAAAGATAGTCAGGATTCAAAAATTCTTATTTAATTATCTACGCAGCCAAGGCGGAATCTCGTTGCTAGAGGGTCTAGACGGATCAAAGGTTCCGGGACGGCTTTCGCCATTATTAATGTGCTTTACGCCAGTGCCAGCGCCAAAGCCAGAATTTTCTTTAACATAGGGAGCGCGTTTTTCAAAGCCTGTAGCGATAACAGTAACGCGGATTTCATCTTCAAGGCTTTCGTCGATAACAGCACCAAAGATGATGTTAGCATCAGGATCGACAGCTTCGGTAATGATATTGGATGCCTCGGTTACATCAAACAGGGACAGCTCTTTACCACCAGTGATGTTGAAGAGAACACCCTGTGCACCTTCAATGGAAGCCTCCAGCAAGGGACTCTTAATAGCAGCTTCAGCAGCAGCCTTAGCACCACCTTCGCCCTTAGCAGTACCAATACCCATCAAAGCACTACCAGCGTTGGTCATAATAGTTTTAACGTCAGCAAAGTCTGCATTAATCAAACCAGGTACAACAATCAGGTTAGAAATACCTTGTACACCTTGACGCAGAACGTCATCGGCAATACGGAAGGCATCCAGCATGGAGGTACGACGGTCAATAACCTGCAACAAACGGTCATTAGGAATGGTGATAAGGGTATCTACCTTTTCCTTCAAATTAGTAATACCATTTTCAGCCTGATTCATACGGCGTTTGCCTTCAAAGCTAAAGGGCTTGGTTACAACGCCTACAGTCAGAGCGCCAATTTCCTTAGCACATTCTGCAACTACATGAGCAGCACCGGTACCAGTACCGCCACCCATACCAGCTGTAACAAAAACCATATCAGCGCCACGCAGCGCTTCAATAATCATATCACGGGATTCCTCTGCGGATTTTTCACCAATCTCAGGGTTACCGCCTGCGCCTAAGCCCTTAGTAAGCTTTTCGCCAATTTGTATTTTAGTTTCTGCCTTAGAAAGCAGCAAAGCCTGTGCATCGCAGTTAGCAGCAATAAATTCTACGCCCTGCACACCTGCAGTAATCATACGGTTAACCGCATTGTTACCGCCGCCACCAACGCCAATAACCTTGATGTTGGCTAAATTATCAAAGGTAGTTTCGATATCATCAAACATATTTCACGTGCCCCCTTATTCTGGGTTTTTATTAATAACCGGAATAGTAAATATAGTGTCCATATACATTTCAACGTCTATTGGTAAATTTCCTGCCTGCGCTGAAAATTATTTTCCCATATAAAGACGTCTGATGATTGCCAAATTTTGGAATAATCGCATGCCAAAGATAAGTATTGCTACCATGTACAAATCAATACCTATCATGTCACTGCTATAGCAGAGAAACGCTGCTAAAATACCGTTGATAAAGAATCCGGAAATAAAGATTTCCGTATCATAATTACCGTCCATAGAGGCGCGGGCACCGCCTAAAACAGCATCCAGGCCAGCCATAACCGCAACTGCCAAAAGTCTTGCGTATTCAGGCGGAACAGTGAAGGGAGAATAAATACCGGCAGTTACACCGATAACAAGACCAACAATAGCATAAGCAATCATTGTGCTACCTCCTTCTTTTCAACGGATTTAGCATATTCGTGGGTACGCAGCATTTTTAAAGCCTTAATAGCCACTTTATCCTCTTTTTTGATTTTAACCTGAATTCCCCAGAACTCGAAGGTTTCTACAACACCACCACGCAGCTTTAAAGCACTGGTCAAGGTTTCAGGCTCGCCAATCGCCTTAATCACATAGGGAGGTGCACTACGTACATTATTCACAGAGATAGTAGGTCCTGCACAGCGAATTTCGCTCATAGCAACTATACGCTGGTCGTTAATAGAAATTGCCTCTGCGCCAGCAGCACGCAGCTCGTTTAAAACACGCATCAGGTCCTCATCATGAATAATGTAAAGATTGGGGTTATCTCTTGTTTTCTTAGAAATATTGCTGTCGTCCAAAACAATTTCGATGCCAGGTCCTACTACATCAGTAGCACCAGCCATAATATTCAGACGCTCCAGCTCTGCCTTCACAGCTGGCTCGCTGCCATGACGTCGTAGCTTATCTAGCTCATCCAGCAATTTTTTGTTTTCAGTCTCCATAACCTTCAGACGCTCGGACAGATCCTCGACGCGTTCCAGTCGAATTGTCTTTTGCATTTCGGTGGTTCTATATTGTACAGAAAGCATAAAGCCTAAAACCATAAATACTATAGCCACTAAAATTTTACCCTTAACATCCATGGTTAAGATTTCTTTCATTTTGTTTCCCTCATTTTCTTACACCAATAAGCAAATAGCCTTGAACTCTAATAAAATCATTCTAATTAAGTCATTGCTTTGTTAGAATCACTTGGTATTAGCTTAATATATGGCTTAGCAAATGTCAAATCAATATATTCAGCATCAATACTTTTATTTTTTATTTCTTTAAATACGGTCATAAAAATATTACTTTTGTCAGTGATTTCATCCGCATGTCCTATAAGTATAGGAAAGCTATTGCGCATGCTCAGCTTAACATTGCCTTTATCATCAACAGCAATTTCTGTAATCCTGTCTCTGGCCTCACCATCAATGTTTTTCAGAAAGTCTATAATATTAAGCACATCCTGATTGACAATTTTATCACCTATAAATAGGTTGCCACATTTTTCTCCAATCAGCACAGGAGCCTTAGCATCAGGAATACCTGTAGTTACGCTTAAAACCACACCGCCATAATCTACCTTAAAGTAGCTGCGATAGGAATTAGAAACATAAAGAGCAGGCTCTCTTTCCTGAACAATTACCTGAATATGGGACGGAAACCTATAAGCAACCTCTGCACTGTGAAAGCGTATATCATGATTTAAGGCTTCACGCATACGGCTAAGGCTAATATTAAAAAGATTTAAGGGCATTTGGCTGCCACCCATTTTAACAAGGTCAGCATCCGTCAGCAGGCTTGTACCACGCACAGAAATACTGCCAAAGGCAAAATCTGGATTATGAACGTAGTTCCAACCACAATTAAGCATATAGCCAACTGCAGCAATGCAGACTATACGGCACAGCCTGCGCAAACGTTTTTTTCTGCGTCGTTCATGCACTCTATCTATTGTTGGCTGCATGGACTGCACCTCCTACATTGACATACTTAAAACATATTAAAAGGGATGGATAAATTAATTTGCACTAAGGAGAATTTTTTCGCACAGCTCGGGGAAGCTGATGCCAACTGCAGCTGCAGCCTTGGGCACCAGGCTAGTAGCAGTCATACCAGGAATGGTATTGGCCTCCAAAACATAGCCCTGATTATTTTCATCCAGCATCACGTCTACACGAGCAACGCCCCTAAGTCCTAATACCTTGTAGGTATCCAGAGCCAGCTTTTGTACATGTGCAGTTACCTCTTCAGACAGCGGTGCAGGACAATGATAATCAGTTGCACCCTTAGTATATTTAGAATGGAAATCATAAGCACCGGAATGAGGAGCAATCCAGATTACAGGCAGACAACGAATTTCGTCACCATCCTCCATCATTGCTACGGTCAGCTCCTTGCCTTTGATGCACTCTTCAACCAACACGTCTGCAGAATATTTGAAGCAATCACTTACAGCCTCTTTAACATCCTTAGCATCCTTAACAATATGTACGCCAATGCTGGAGCCCTGAGTTGCTGCCTTAATAACAACAGGAATGGAGAAATTAGCTAAAATCTCTTTCTCTACAGCATCCAGGTCCTTAGCATCACGACGGTTGATAATCAAGCAGCGCGGAGAAGAAATGCCTGCAGATTGCAGAAATCTTTTAGTTGCAGCCTTATCCATACCAACAGCACTAGCCAGCACGCCACAGCCTGTATAGGGAATGCCTGCAGCCTCTAAAATGCTTTGCAAGCGTCCATCCTCACCATACATACCATGAACCGCGTTAAACACAACCTTTGCTCCCATTTTTTCCAGAGTAGGAATTAAATTTGCAGGCTCCAGCTCAACCTCTTGAGCATTGTAGCCCTTTTCGCGCAAAGCGCCTGCAATAGCAGCACCGGTTACACGAGAAATTTCTGCTTCGGATGAGGGTCCACCTAATACTACAGCAACAACATCCTGCTTATTCATTTATGTTTCTCTCCAATTCTCTTACTAATTCTTCACCAATTTTGAAAACATCACCGGCGCCAATAGTCATAATCAAATCGCCGGGCTTAGCCTCCAGCTCTAAATATTCCTCAGCCTTATGCAGTCTGGGAATGTATTGCACCTTTTGACCGGTTGCAGCAGTTATACCCTCTACCAGCTTAGCACTGGTAACGCCAGGAATAGGAACCTCGCTGGCTGCATAAATATCAGTAACAATAAGCTCATCACATTCCTTAAAGCAGCTGCAGAATTCATCAAAAAGCAGCTGTGTACGGCTATAGCGATGGGGCTGGAATACACAAATAAGTCTTTCTGGCTTGGTTTGACGAGCAGCACTTAAGGTTACGCCAATTTCGGTAGGATGATGAGCATAGTCATCAACTACCCAAACACCATTAACCTTGCCCTTAGTTTCAAAGCGACGCTTAGCACCGCCAAATTTGGCCAAGCTAGACAAAATGGACTTAATTTCAATGCCCATTTCTCTTGCAGCAGCAAAGGCACCAATGGAGTTAAGCACGTTATGACGACCAGGAACAATTAAATGTACCTCGGTCAAAAATTCACCCTTATAATACAGCTTGTAGGTAGTACCATTAACATCATAGGTAATTTCCTTAGCCACATAATCAGCACCAGAATCCTCTAAGCCATAGGTAATAACTTCCTTATCAATCTCGCCTGCTAAACGACGCACCTTATCATTGTCAATGCACAGCACAGCCTTGCCGCCTTCGCGGATATTGCCTAAAAATTTCTTAAAGGCTGCATAAATATTTTCCTCAGTACCGTAGTGGTCCAAATGGTCATCCTCAATATTGGTCAGCACAGCCATGCAGGGATACAGCTTAAGGAAGGAGCCATCGCTTTCGTCTGCCTCTGCCACAAGGTAATTACCCTTGCCGTTACGTGCATTGCCACCCAATACACTAACCTCGCCACCAATAACAACGGTAGGATCAATACCGCTTTCTGCAGCAATGCAGGAAATCATAGCACTGGTTGTGGTTTTACCATGAGCACCGGCAATAGCTACACCATCTGCCTGATTGAGCAAAGCCGCCAAAACATCGCTGCGGTGTAGAACAGGAATTTCCTGCTCTCTAGCAGCCTTCAGCTCTGCATTTTCAGGATGAATAGCAGTGGAAACAACTACAGCATCTGCGTCATTAACCTGGCAGGCATCATGGCCTAAAAATACCATGGCACCCTCCTCTGCCAATCGTGCAGACATATGACCAGCACTAATATCAGAGCCGCTTACATCATAGCCACGTTTAATCAATACGTAAGCCAAGGCACTCATACCAGCTCCGCCAATACCTATGAAATGTATATTATGCAAATCCTTCAATTTGTTTTCAATCACAGGAGAACCTCCCTCTATTTTCCGACTAAACCTAAAGCCTGCTTAGCAATAACATCTGCTGCCTCAGGCTTGCCAAGAGATTTAGCTGCGAATTTCATCTTTTCTAATTCATCATTATGTAACAGCAAATACTCAATGGCTTCAATAAGCTTTTCACCACTAAGCTCCTTATCAAGAATTACACGAGCTGCTCCCTGGTCCTCTACAGCACGAGCGTTAAACTCCTGGTGGTTGGCAGTTGCGTAGGGGTAAGGAACCAAAACTGATGGTATTCCCTTAGCCATCAGCTCGGCCAGACCAATAGCACCAGCACGGAAGATAGCCAAATCTGCAGCGGCTAAGGCTACAGGCATGTTGTGCAAATATGGTTTAACAATAATATTATCGCCAATGCCACCCTTGTCCTTTAAAGCCTGCATATGAGACTCATAATTAACATCACCAGTTGCATGGAGCACCTGTACGTCACCACGACCTGATAAAGCAAGCTCTACCTCAACCATGGCATTATTTATGCTGCGTGCACCACGACTGCCGCCGGAAACAAGAATAGTCTTTTTATTCTTATCCAAGCCCAGCTCTGTATAGGCCTCAGCACGCTCATGCTCTAAGATGGCAGTACGGATGGGGTTGCCCGTATAAACCAGCTCAGCACCATGCTTAAAATATTTGCCAGCCTCTTCGTAGCCTAAAAAAACCTTCTTTACAAAGCGTGAAAGAATTTTGTTAGTTACACCAGGCATAGCGTTTTGCTCTTGAATACAGGTAGGAATTCCCTGTAGGGCAGCAGTAAAGACCACTGGTCCGCACACATAGCCACCTGTACCAATTACCAGGTCAGGCTTTTCTTCACTAACAATTTTATATGCGTCATACAGGCCCTCAAACAGCTTACCAGCACTACGCAAAGTATCCATGCTTAAGCTGCGGCGAAAGCCTGCTACCTCTATAAATTTTAAAGGATAACCGTAGCGAGGTATAATATCCTTTTCCAAGCCAGCCTTAGTACCAACAAAAATAATTTCTGCATCAGGACGCAGCTTTTTAATACTATCAGCAATGGTCAGAGCAGGATAGATATGTCCTCCGGTGCCACCACCGGAAAGAATAACCTTCACAATTTTTCCTCCTCCCTACTCAGCAAGGCCTTGCACTAAATTCTTAAAGCAACGGCCACGCTCGGGGTAGTTTTTGAACATATCAAAGGAAGAGCAGGCAGGTGACAAAAGCACAACCTGTGGTGGCTGAGCCAGCTTATAGGCCATATTAACAGCCTCCTCAAAGGAATCCGCCAGCATAATATGGGGTACGCTACAGGCTACTGCAGCAGCATTAAAGCGTTCCCTTGCCTCTCCCAATAAAATCAAGGTATCAACCTTCTCCTTAATAACCTCCATCATTGGCTCTAAGGGTGTCAGTTTATCATGACCACCAGCAAGCAAAATGATGTGGCCGTTTTCAAAGGCCTCCAAGGCTTTAACTGTAGAATCAGTATTAGTAGCCTTAGAATCATTATAATAAGGAACACCCTTAATGGTTTTAACATATTCCAGACGGTGCTCAATACTGCGGAAATTACGCAGCACATCAGCAATATCTGCAATGCTTACGCCTGCAAAGAAGCCACAGGCAATGGCAGCCAAAACATTTTCCTCATTATGACCACCAAAAAGGTGCATTTCCTTTATATTGCAAACCTTAAAGGTTTCATTTTTCCATTTTATCACAAAATCGCCGTTTTGCATAAAAATGCCGTTTTCCAGCTCTTCTTTTCTGCTAAAGAAGCAAATCTGTCCCTTGCTTTCGTCCGCCCAGCTGCGAACCTCAGGGTCATCATAATTCAGCACAGTTACCTGCTGCGGTCCCTGTTGAGTAAAAATACGCTTTTTAGCGTCACCATAAGCCTTCATGGTATGGTGTCTTTCTAAATGGTCAGGAGTAAGATTCAGCACCACTGCAATGTCAGGGCAAAAGCTTTGCACCTTTTCCAGCTGAAAGCTGGACAGCTCCGCTGCCAGCCAGCCATTTTCAGGCAGCTGCTCAACCTCCTTAGAAAGTGCCAAGCCAATGTTGCCACCAACTGCAGAGGGTACACTAAGACGCTTCAGCATTTCACCTACAAGAGTAGTAGTTGTTGTTTTACCATTAGTACCGGTAATAGCTGCAATATGACCGCCAAATAAACGGTAGCCCAGCTCAACCTCGCTAATAACCTCTACACCACTTTGCTCTGCCAACAGCACGTTTTCACAATCAGCAGGCACACCCGGTGAAAGCACAATAAGCTCCACCTGCGGAAGCAGCTCCTCAAAGGATGCTGTGCCGCAGACAAAGCCACCACAGGAAGCCTCCAGCTTTTGCAGTAAAGCTGCATCCAGCTGACAGGCTGTATCATTATATAAATAGACTCTCTTGTTTTGCTGCACTAAAACCTCTGCAGCACCGCGTCCGCTAATGCCGGCGCCATAAACCATAACGGCCTTTTGCTCAGCCATGGTAAAGCCTCCTAAAATCTTTTATTTAATTATTAAAAATTGGATAATTTTTCTATAACCCAGGATACCCACAAAGAAAAGGCAGCCATGGAAAGTACACAGCTTACAGCAGTAAATACTGCTACAACCTTGGTCTCGCGCCAGCCACCCAGCTCAAAATGATGGTGTAAGGGTGACATACGGAAAATGCGCTTGCCATGAGTCAGCTTAAAATAGGTTACCTGAATAATTACAGAGGCAGCCTCCGCTACGTACACACCGCCTAAAAGCACCAAAAGCAGCTCCGTACGAGTTACCAGTGCCAAAGCAGCAATACCGCCACCTAAAGCTAAGGAGCCTGTATCACCCATAAACACCTTGGCAGGATAACGGTTGAACAGCAAAAAGCCTAAGCAGGCACCGGCAATAGCCATAGCAAAGCAGCTCATATCACTAAAGCCAGCTAAATAAGCAATAGCACTATAAACAATGGCCACAGGCAGTGTAACAAAGGATACCAGGCCATCTAGGCCATCAGTCAGGTTAACTGCATTGGTAGTACCTACTAAAAGTAAGAATACCAGCACATAATAGCCCCAGCCTAAATCAAGCATCCAGTTAAAGCCAGGCACCCAAACGGTAGTGTTCTTAATAAAGTGCTCAGCATAGTACACATAGGCACCTGCCATAATAAACTGCATCAAAAATTTTTGCACAGCAGTCAGGCCTAAATTACGCTTCATAACAACCTTGATATAGTCATCAATAAAGCCAATAATGCCATGGCCAACTAAAAGCACCATACCAATAATAACGTGGGGAGTAAATTCACCCCAAATCAGCATTGCTACAATGATGGCTGCAATCATCATCAAACCACCCATAGTAGGAGTGCCGCTTTTTTTCATATGGCTTTCGGGACCGCAGCCACGAATGCTTTGTCCAAATTTAATTCTGTGTAAAAACGGAATCAAGAAGGGTCCAATAATGGCGCAAACAGCAAAGGCTGTTGCCAAAACACCCATTTCTGAAAACATACTATATATCTCCTAAATCTATATTGAATTAGCTTATTTAAAAAGCTCCAGCATTTTGCCAACCTGCATAGAGTTACTGCCTTTAAGCAGAATAATATCACCTGCATCCGCCAGCTGACGCAGCTTATCGGCTGCCTCCTGACGATTAGCAAAGTGCATAGCCTTGCCACCCAGCTTTTCTACCTGGTCACTGATATAGGCAGCCTCATCACCATAGGTCAGCACCAAATCAGTACCATATTCTACAGCCCAGCTGCCAACTCGTCTATGAGCATCCTCAGAAATAGCACCAAGCTCCAGCATATCTGCTAAAACAGCAATACTGCGAGCGTTTTTAGCAGCCTTTTTGGCCTCAGCCAAAGTCTTTAAGGCAGCCTCCATAGAAGCAGGGCTGGCATTATAGGCATCATTGATAAAGGTAATATCACCAATGTAGATAATCTCCTGACGACTGCCAGTCAGCCTTGCAGTTGCCAAGGCCTTAGCACTATCCTCTAAGCTAATTCCATAGCAGGCAGCACCGGCAATAGCACTTAAGGCATTATAAACATTGTGCTCACCAATCAGCTGCAAACGCACCTGTACAGCTTTGCCTGTTGCCTTTTCAGTACAGGTAAAATTAGTGCCTAAGGCAGTAGTAGTAATATCACTGCCACAATAATCGCATTTATCGCTTAAACCAAAGTAAACAACCTTAGCGTTAGTTTTTTCAGCAGCCTTCAGCACATATTCATTATCGCCATTTAAAATAGCAAAGCCCTCAGCAGGCAGCTTTTCAACAATTTCCGCCTTGGCCTTACCAATATTTTCCATGCTTCCTAAAAGCTCCATATGGGTTTCGCCAACATTGGTAATAAGGCCACTGTCAGGCTCGGCAATATCGCACAGCTCTGCAATTTGCCCCAAGCCACGCATGCCCATTTCAACTACAGCAATATCTGTATCCGGCTCAATGCTGAGCAAGGTTTTAGGCAGGCCAATTTCGTTATTAAAATTGCCCTGAGTCTTAACAACCTTATATTTAGCACCAAGGCAAGCCGCCAGCAAATCCTTAGTAGAGGTTTTGCCGTTAGAGCCTGTAATAGCAAATACCTTCAAGCCAGCAAATTTACGTCTATAAGCACGAGCAATCTCCTGATAGGCAGTCAGGGTATTTTCTACCTTAAAGACTGCCACATTATCAGGCAAAGCCTCAATATCATGGGAGATAACCACGCCGCGTGCCCCCAGCTCCACAGCCTTGGCACAATAGTCATGGCCATCAAATTTATCGCCTACAAGAGCTACAAAAAGCTCACCAGGCTGAACTGCACGAGAATCAGTGGTAACACCTGTAAAATCAAAATCGCTCACTGCAGCACCTGTAGCCGCAATGATTTCACTGGCCTTCATCATTTTTTATCACTCCAGTATTCTAAAACAACCTCTTTATCATCAAAGTGAATGGTTTTGTCCTTCAGAATCTGATAATTTTCGTGGCCCTTGCCTGCAATCATAATAACATCATCATCAGCAGCATTAGCCAGCGCATATTCAATAGCCTCCTTACGGTCAGCTACACGTGCAACTCTTTTGCCCTCAGGAACATTTTCCAAAGCAACAAAGATTTGGTCAATAATCTTCTCAGGGTCCTCAGTACGAGGATTATCAGAGGTTACAACAACATTATCTGCCAGCTCTAAGGCAATACCGCCCATAATAGGACGCTTTTTGTTGTCACGGTCACCACCGCAGCCAAACACAGCCCACAGCTTGCCTCTAGTAATGGAGCGCGCAGTCTTCAGCACGTTCTCCAAGCCGTCAGGAGTGTGTGCATAGTCAACAATTACAGTATAGGGCTGACCAGCCTCAACCAGCTGGAAGCGTCCGGGAACGCCATCAAAGCCATCTAAAACAGAGCAGATAATTTCTTTATCAATATTTTCTGCCAGCATAGCAGCAACAACGCCCATAACATTGTATACGTTAAACTCGCCGGTAATCTTCAGCTCTAAATCCATTTCGCCCACAGGAGTTGCCAGCTTCAGCTGCATATGCTTAGCCTCAACAGTAAAGCTGATGGGGTAAATATCATTAGTGTGCTCCTTGCCATAGGTCCAGGACTTAGCCTTAGTACGCTCCTTAATAATAGCAGAGCTGGGGTCATCCATATTGAACACAGCATTTTTATTAGGCTTTAAACCATCAGTCAAATGTTCAAAAAGCAAGCTTTTAGCATCACGATAGTTTTCTAAGGTGCCATGAAAATCAAGATGGTCCTGAGTAATATTAGTCAGCACGCCACAATCATATTCAATGCCTGCCACACGCTTTAAGGCCAAAGCATGGCTTGAAACCTCCATGACAACATAATCGCAGCCAGCACATTCCATTGCATACAGCGCCTTTTGCAAATCAACTACGTCAGGAGTAGTATTGTGAGACTCTGTTATCTCGTCCTCAATCATGATATTGATAGTACCAATAAGACCAACCTTATAGCCAGCCTTACGCAGAATCAAACGCATGATATTGGTGGAGGTTGTTTTGCCGTTAGTGCCGGTCACACCCAGCATACGCATTTTTTTGCCAGGATAATCAAAGAAGAAGGGAACAACCTCCTCCATAGCCGCACGAGTATCAGCAACCTGGATAATAGTCATGCCCTGGGGTATTTCCTGGGGAATATCCTCTACCAGTGCCGCAGCAGCACCCTTTTCCGCAGCCATTTTAATAAATTTATGACCGTCAACAGTAGCGCCCTTCAGGCAGATAAATAAGCTTCCCGGTACAACCACGCGGGAGTCAGCAGTAACATCAGTAATAGCTTTATCAGCAGCACCCAAAACCTTGGCCTGGGGCAGCTT
>USBG01000046.1 GCA_900552855.1 uncultured Phascolarctobacterium sp.
GCTGGTAGCGCTCCCGGAAAACACGGTGAAAATAGCTGTTGTTCTCATAGCCCACCGCCGCGATGATATCGTTCACGGAAAGGGAGGTGTCACAGAGAAGCTGAACCGCTTTGCTGAGCCTTTTTCTCTGGAGAAGCAGCAGTTTCGTTGCCTGCCAGAGTCTTTTGGTCCTCGTAATATTCATCCAGCAGCTTATCAATAATATCCTTATTCATCTCAAACTTATTTAAAACCTGAGATGCCATACCATCGCCTGCAGCCACCAGACCGTACAAAAGCTGCAAGCTGCCCACGTACTCCTGATGGTACTTTTGGGCATTGTTGGCAGCCTCGGTCAGCACCATTTTAGCCCTGGGGCTATAGGTGGGCACACCCTGCTTTTTAGGACCCTTATCCAGCCACTTATCCAGCTCCTTAACCATCGCCGCCATATCAGTCAGCTGATACAAAAGATTGTGGGCCTCTGCCTCCTTATGCTGCAAAATCCCCCACAAAATATGCTCGGTACCAATATTTTCGCAGCCACACTCCAAGGACTTAGTAGTAGCCAGCTCCAAAATCTTAGCCGCAGACTCAGAAAAGCCCTCCTTAGTAACCTTCTTTTCAGACTTCAGCTCATCCTTGCCAAAAATAGACTCCAGCATCTTGCGAGCTGCATCGGGGCCCATATCAGCCCCCTCCAAGCCCTTAAAGGGATTGCCCCCATTAGGCAGATAATCCTTAGCACACTCAGTACACAGCCATTTATCCACCTTTTTACCATTAACGATAGCCACCATATGAATGGAAGCCTTTCGCTGTTTACAAATATCACAAAGCATTCAATTTACCTCCTGCTAGCATGTCTAAGCTGGCCCAAGGCCTTTTGCAGCACAGCCATCTTCTTAGACTCATCAGCATCTATAATATCAAGCATAAATTTCAAAAGTATCTGTTCGCGGGGCGTAATCAAATGACGCTCCAAAAGACTATCCACCAGCTCCAAGGCTGTTGGCTCCTTGTCTTGATTTTGGGGCTCCACCCTCACAATACGCACAAAGCCGCCGCTGCCACGACGAGACTCCACAATAAAGCCACGCTCCGGCGTGAAGCGTGTGCTCAAAACATAGCTAATCTGCGAAGGAGCACAGGATAAACGCTCAGCCAGCTCATTGCGCTGCACCAAAAGACTGTCCTCTCTATCACGCAGCAATTCACCTATAATAAAGTTTTCAATAGAATCTGCCAAATTACGCATAATAGTTCACCTACCTATAATCAAAACCGCCACCAAAGGGCGGAAAAATACTACTTTATTTTATTATATTTGACTTTTCGACTTTAGGCAAGTGAAAAAAATATGTCCTGATTATTCAGAAAATAGCTTAAAAAGCAAAATAAAGAATAAAAAACTGCGTCACAACAAAGCGTAACGCAGTTATAAGCATTATTACCAGCTACGTGAGGAGCCGCCGCCACCGCCGCTGCCTCCGCCAAAGCCGCCGCCTCCGCGACCACCACCGCCGCCACGCAGGAACATCATCAGCAGCAAACTGGTAAACATACCGCCTAAAAATACATTGTCAATAATCAAAAAGCCCACAACACCCAAAAGGTACAGCAAATTCCAGCCAGAGGACTGCTGCTGAGGCTTGCTTGTCTGCACACCAGTCAGCTCCACACCCTCGGCCTTAGCAATAGTGCCTGCAGTAGCAGCATAGCCCTGCAAAATACCCTTGCTATAATCTTCCTGCGTGAAAGAAGGAAGCAGCTAACGGTCCTGAATACGACCAGTCAGGCCGTCAGGCAACACGCCCTCCAAGCCATAGCCCACCTCAATGCGGGACTTGCGGTCCTTAGCCGCAATCAAAATCAGCACACCGTTATCCTTACCCTTTTGGCCAATACCCCAAGTACGCAAAACCTCTAAGGAATAATCCTCCAGGGACTCGCCCTCTAAGGAAGGAATAGTCAGCACCGCCACCTGGGCCGACGTTTTACTATCCAGCTCCTGACCCAGCTGCTGCATCAAACGCTCATCACTATCGCGGATAATGCCTGCATAGTCCTGCACATACACGCCAGTACCTGCCGCAGGCTTGGGCGGAACAGCAGGAGCAGCATCTGCACACACAGCAAACACCGTCTGCACTAGCAGCATCAGTAAAATTAACCAACGTTTCATCATAAATACGCTCCGTTATCAATATCATCAAAGCAGCCTTCTGTTACTTATGCACCTATCAAGGCACCAAAACCACTGCTTTGGCAAAAATAGCGTCAACAGCACAAGTGCTGCAAGCCTCAATCTCTCCACAGCAAGATACGTGTCAACTACTATCCTCTAAAACAAAAGGCCGGCAAGGCCATTAGGGCCGCCGGCCAAAGCATACAGCTTATTAGAATTTAACAGTAGGAACCTTTTGAGCAGCCTCGTCAGCCTTAAAGTAATCTCTAGCGGTGAAGCCAAAAGCACCTGCATATAAGGAAGCGGGCAAGGATTTAATCTTAGCATTGTAGTCTTGCACTGCAGTGTTATAATCCTTACGAGCCACAGCAATACGATTCTCAGTACCAGCCAGCTCATCCTGCAGCTGAGTAAAGTTGGTATTAGCCTTCAGGTCAGGATATTTTTCGGCAACCATCAGCAAACGGCCCAGTGCGCTGCTCAGCTCGCCATTAGCCTTGCTAGCCTCCGCAACGGTGGACGCACCGCCCAGCTTAGCTCTAGCATCAGCCACATCCTTAAACACCTGGGACTCATGCGCTGCATAGCCCTTAACGGTATTAACAAGGTTAGGAATTAAATCGTTACGGCGTTGCAGCTGGTTTTCAACCTGCGCCCACTTACCGGTAACGTTCTCGTTCATAGAAACAAGGCCATTATAGCTGCTGAAAATCATGCCAACAACAATCACAATGGCTGCAATAACGCCAATCAAAGTCTTATTCATAATACATTTTCCTCCAGTTGACTTACGTCTAAATGAATATTTCTCAATTAATGAGTGATGTTACTAGTATTTTACTTGATACAAAGCAGCTTTGTCAAATGTCAAAAAGTCAAAAAACGTACACTTTTGCAAACAATTTGTGAAATCGTGAAAAAAGGAGGGGTTATTCCTTTATTTCTAAACCATTTTCCTGTGCAATAAATAGGTACGTGGTCATTGACGTATTGCAAAAAATTCTTTACCAAGGTCGTAACATTGCCTCTATGTCCCAATGTATTTAAAAACATAACTGTAACTTCATTTTCAAGCACTAAATTAAAATCTTCCGTACATCTGCTCTTAAATTCATACAAATAACTTCAATCAATATAATCTTCTAGCACATCATATTCATCAACGAAAAATGTCTTTGCTTCGCCAAAAAGATAATCATAAATCTCGTAATTTATCTCTGGTCCAGTGCTTGTCATTGCCTTGTTGACGTAAGAAACTTTAGCAGTATGAATCTTGCCATCATCATTACAAAACCAAGAAACAGTATCGCCAACAGAGTATTTTGAAAGAATACTTCCATTAGATTCTATAGTATAATTCACCATTTTTACTCCCTTTATTCCTGTGCTGCTTCAAGCCATGCCTTTTTAGCATCCAACGCACTAGCAATTGCACTCTCTACGGTCTCTCCACTTTTATTCATAGTTTATGTTCTCCTCACTCATTATCTTCAATAAAAAAGGCGCCCTAGCCGAAAGCTCGACTAAGGCGCCACTGGTCTAACTAACCAGGCAAGATACCCTAAAAGAATATCATGCAACTAAGGTTATTATAGCATAAACACATTCATATTTCAAACATATTTTTGTTTTTATTTTTCATCCTCAAAGTAGCTATAAATCTTATCGTTGACTACCTGTTGCATATCGTAAAGCACATTAACAATTGACAGCTTTTTACCGTCCTTACCATCAATGGTTGTTTGAATACATTTATGTGTATCAACATCTCCCATATAGTAGAAATCTGTACCTTCACCATCGCTCTTTTTAACAAATAACAGCTTACGTACATCATCACGCTGAATTGCCTCTACCTCTGCAGATTCTAAGGTTACCTTGTTTCTGGTCATCCAACTAAACATGCTTCTGCTTATAAAACGGTCCTCATATTTAGTGCTTACGCTAATATCATCTTGCTTGTTGTAGGTAACAAACATAGGACAGGTATCATATTTTACACGATAACCAAATATAGTAGCACTTTCGTCTTTTTCCCAGTTTAAAATTCGGCAAACATCCTTACGAGAATAGTTTTCGTACAGCTTTAAACCGCCAAAATAAGTTTTCTTATCATAGGTTTCCATAAAGCTATATTCAGCATAATCCAAGGCGTCCTTAAAATATACTAAAAACTCCTCGTTTTCCAACAGTGCAGAAAACTCTTTTGTAAGGCTAATGTTACCTTGATTCTCGGAAACTAATTCAATGTTACCATATTTATTAACATCTGCAATTTTGAAGAAGCCCATCTTTAGAACATTTATTGCGCCAATAATACTCTTTACATTGACCTCCAAATCATATTTTTGCAGCATATCAGATATTACATCTAAGAAGCTTATGCTTGACTTATGCAATAATTCCTTAAGGATAAACACTTCCTCCAGTCGCTTACCATTAGCAACCTCTAAGCCAATGAATTTTAAAAGCCTTTGGTGTAAATCGTTCATTGTAGATTCTGCTAAATCCACATGCTGTTTGAAATGGAAATAGGAACCATCCTTCAATACAAACAGATACGGGTCTTTATCACCTAATCGCACAAAATCCATCATCATTGGCACTCTGCCAAGCTGCATTTTTACAAGCTCATAGGATTTTTTATACTCTCTGAATTGAGCTATTTTACCATTGTTCAGAGCTTCAAAAATACGCTTCTGAGAAACATCATCAAAGTAAACAGTAGACGCGCCGGGAATATGATTATTATGCATCTCTCTGCGTACTTTTTCCTTGTTATAGCTTCGATTGCCAAATAACGCTATAGGAAGTAGATAGTTGTTGCCATAATTGCCAATAAAATCAATTACCTCAAGATAACGTTTGCCCTGACTCTTACGCAAACCACGACCAAGCTGTTGTACAAAAATAATAGCGGATTCTGTGGGACGTAAAAGAATTATTTGATTTATGCAAGGAATATCAATACCTTCATTAAAGATATCGACAGTAAAAATATAGTCAAGCTGATCATTCACTGGCAACTCATCACTTTCCAAACGTTCAATAGCTTTAGAGCGTTCTTCTTCAGAGGAAGCACTAGTCAAAGCAATTGCCTTTTTACCGTACTCACAAAATTTTTCAGCAAGCGCTTTTGCTTCATCAATTTTGCTACAAAATACGAGGCCCTTAACTCTACCTTCGTCACAACCATAAAAATCAGCGTACTTTAAGATATGCTTTACTCGTTCTTCGCTAACAAGTAATCTAAAATCGCTCAGCTCGTCAATTACTTTGCCATCAACCATCAACTCACTAATACCATGATAATGGAATGGAACCAGCATATTTTCGGACAAGGCCTGATTTAATCTAATTTCGTAGGCAATATTATAATCAAACATTTTGAAGATATCGCCATCGTCAGTACGTTCAGGAGTAGCTGTCATACCAAGTAAAAACTTTGGCTTAAAATAATCAAGAACCTTTTGGTAAGTTTTGGCACCAGCTCTGTGCACCTCGTCCACAACAATATAGTCAAAATGGTCTGGTGCAAACATATGCAAGTTCTCGTCTTTACATAATGTCTGAATAGTGGAGAAAAGATAATCCTGATCAATCTCCTTCCTACTACCAGAAAAAATACCCGTCTTAATATCCTTATCAATAATCTTTTCATAGCTTTCCTTTGCAGTACGTGCAATAAGATTTCTATGAACAATAAACAAAAAGCGCTTAGGTCTAGCTATTTTTACATCAAAAGCAGATAAAAAGGTTTTACCAGTACCAGTTGCAGAAATAAGTAACGCCTTATCCTTACCTTCTTCACGCAATTCCTTTAAGGACTTTAAAGCCTCTGCCTGCATTTTATTAGGATTTATCTTGTATAGGTCAATAATACGATTTCGCTGACCTATACGACTACTTCTAGCCTCTTTATAGATTGCTTCGTATGAATCAATCCAGTCATCATCAACAACTGTTGCATCATCCCACGCTTTTTCAAGCTCCTCCTGCATCTGCTTAACTAATGCACCATTTTCCAAAGAAGAAAGCTGAACATTCCATTCTCTATTAACAGTTAAAGCAGTCTGAGTAAGGTTGCTACTACCAATAATCAAATTATAGCTATCCTCTGTTTGCTTTTCCTCATCTGCTACCTTATGAAATAAATAGCCTTTAGCATGGAAATTATAATCAGCTGTAATGATTTTTAATTCTAGATTAGGAAACTGCAATAGTCTGCGTAATGCTCTAGGCTCTGTAAAATTCTGATATTGAGAAGCTAGAATTTTACCCTTGATATTTCTTTCCTTAAGCTCATTCAAAATATCAATCATACAAGCTACACCGCTATTAGTAACAAACGCCACAGAAAAGAAGAATTCATCACAATTCTTCATTTGGTAAAGCAAAGTTTCCAAAACCTTAACCTTTTTTTCTGAGTTATTAGTTAAAATTTTAGGTAAAAAACGCTCGTCCTTATCAATATTATAATCAATAAAGCCCGCTTCTAAGCAAATTGCTAATTCTTCTCTATTCACAGCAATTAACCTCTAGCCTTCAAAAACTCTAAAATAGGCTTATCAGCTTCCGCCCAATCCAGCTTATCCATTTCACTTACTGGCAGCCACTGGAAGGAAATATGCTCCTTCATAACAAAGTCAGTCTTAGTAACCTTGCACAAATAAGCGTGCATAGTAATTGCAAAATCAGGATATGTATGGTCAACAGTCATCAAATAATCACTTTCGCTAATGCTTACCTGCATATCCATTTCCTCACGCAGCTCGCGCTCTAATGCTGTATGATTTTCCTCGCCGACTTCTACCTTGCCACCAGGAAACTCAAATTTATAGCTTACATAATCAAATTTACCCTTGTTTCGTTGCATACAAAGGATTTTTCCTTCAAACTCAATTACTGCGGCAACTACTTCATAATGCTTCATACCACTATCTCCTTTACTGCTTAACAACTCTTTCAACCAACATATTTATTTTGTCTACGTCTATTGTAGACCAGTTTAGTATAAAAAGCTACTTAACTTTATATGGATAGTGCAAATATATACCACAACCCCTCAAAGCACTAACTTTAGTTGTCGTTATATTCGTACTCATCCTCCTCAAACAGCGATATTAACATAAGCGTCAAATAGAAAACGGATTGAACCTCGCCTAATTTAATATGTTTTTGTAGTTATAGTTGCGCAACTATAACTACTTGCTGCAACTAGCGCTAGTTGCACTACTTTCACTGTCACTACTTACAGAAACTAACGCTAGTTTGCAATATATCATATTATCAGAAAGGTGGGAATACATAAATTTCTAAAACAAGGTACGTACTGCTTTAATCGATTACTGTTAGCAATAAGATAAATATAACTTTTCTTGAACTTCTGTTATAGATACATTACTACAAGCATTACACTCACTCCTATATTAGTTAATACATAATTTTACAATTGATTTTATTTATAATAATTAATAATATATATAAATTTTTAATCTTCTCTGTTCTCTATAAGTTCTACGTAAATCTAAAAAAGTCTATATTCATAACTCTAACAAAGTACAATACTAAGATTTTACTAAGTACTTTAGAATTATAGTAAATAGTAATATTTACTAAGTACCAAGAGAGACGGGGAAGAAAAAAAAGAAAAAGAAAAAAAAGAAGTCTCACTTATATAATGCGTTTTTTTACCCAAAATCTTACCCCCCTTTTGAAAAAAAATTAAAAAAATTTTAGAATGCATTTTCTAGAACCAAAACTATTCGTCAAAAAAGCATTTTTTACAAATATCGAAATGGATTTAACATTGCATGTATATTCTCTAAAAAGCAGTATACGAATTTGGAGCGGCATCTTAAATTGCTTTAAGACGATAAATAAAAATCAACCTACGATACAGGATTTGTAAAAGCAGTCTAAAACAGTTTACAAAATACAGTATTATCAACGCATAAAAACGCAAATTATGTTACAAATGCTAAAAAATAAAAAATTTTTCTAACAGGGGGGTAAGATTTTGCCATTTTTTTCGCATTATATAAGTGAGAGGCAAAAACGAGCAGCCTCTAAGGCAAGCCTCCAGTCCGGAATGGCGCCTTGCCTTGCCTGCGCTGAACAGCTATCAGCAAGGGACAAAAATAAAAACCAAAAGGAGAATGGTAGTATGGCAATTAACGAAACTGTAGTAAAACGCTCTTTGATTATCAACGTGGAGGGTGATACCGATGGCAAAACAAAATCTCACACCTACAATGGCATCAAGCAAGATGCACAGGCTGATAAAATCCATTCCGCTGCTACTGCGCTTGGTGGCCTTATGGAAAAAGCGGTAGTTGGTGTTATGGTCAACAACAGAGTTTCCTTAGACGAAGCGCTGTAAGCTGTTTTTTCGGCACATTAACTTCATCACCACTAAATTTGAACAACAAAGGAGTATGGTAGCATGGCAAAAACCTTAGAGTTAATCTTTGTAAATTCCGACGGTAAAAACAAAACTATTTCTATTCAAAACCCCAAAAACGGCGTAACTAAACAACAGGCTCATGACGCTATGAACGCTGTTATTACTGCTGACGTATTTGCGTCTGGCGACAATGGCAATCTGGTTTCTATCCGCAAGGCTCAGCTGCGTGAAGTAACCATCCAAGAACTGGCGTAATAGATACTCATGACCCCCCAGTCAGCTTCGCTGACAGCCCCCTTGAAGAAGGGGGGCCGAGGACACATCCACCTCTCAGTCAACGCCTACGGCCAATTCACCTTGTCCCCTTAAAAGGGGAGCCTGCTCTTAGATTGAACTTAAGCACACGCAAAAACGCGGCCAGCATCAGCTGACCGCGTTTTTAATTTACCAAATATTATTTTTTAGCCTCTTCTTTAGGAGCTTGCTCTTTAATAGGCATGTAATTGAAGTTAACCATTTTTTGCTTAGCATCAAAGATATAAATCATAGCAACGGTTTTTTCTTTGCTAAAGCTTGCAGCGTAAACCAGCTTATCGCCATCAGCATAACGCTCAAAGGAAACAAATCTGATTTCCTTTAAATCACCAAATTGGTCCTTAACTTGTTTTTGCAGATTAGCCATCAGCTCTTCAGTGATTTGTTTTTTCAAATCATCAGTCATGCCAGAAATTACCTGTGCATGAGCCACATTTTGGCCACTTACAGCATTATTCATCATTTCTGCAGCCTTTTGCTCCTTGTTCAGCACGCCGCCATCATAAGCAGCACAAACACTAGCAAAAGCAAAGGTCATAACCATAGTCAACATTACTAAAAGCTTCTTCATAACGTACACTTCCTCATTATAATCTATCAGTAAATAATACTGATAAGTATATTTTAGCGGTTTTTTGTTAAGATGTAAAGCTATACTTGATAAATTCCTTCATTATCATCCCAAGGAACCAGCCTATCCTCTTTTAAGGATTCCTGCACACGAATAACTCTTTGGTTTTCGCTGCCACGGAAGCGCAGATTAGGATTTTTCTTTTCCAGAACAAACTCACCATCTACTAAAATATCAATATAAGAGAGCATCTCCTGAGTAATTTCCCATGGACCAAGATTGCCTGTCAGCATATCCTTCTCAAAGTCATAGCCGCTATAGCACCACACAGTCTTTTCAGGATACATTTTCTTAAAGCGTCGCAGTAGTGGCAGCAGCGCCTTTTGGTTGGCAGGCTCAAAGGGCTCGCCGCCTAAAAGGCTTAAGCCGTGGATATAATCAGGCTTTAAGGCCTCCAAAACTTCATCTTCTACAGCTGTAGTAAATTCATTACCATAGGCAAAATTCCACGCCTCTGGATTAAAGCAGCCTTTACAGTGATGGGTGCAGCCACTGACAAAAAGTGAAACCCTAATGCCAGGACCATTAGCAATGTCTAATTTCTTGATAGTTGCGTAATGCATTTATTTCACCTTCTTATAAATGAAGCACGCGAGATTTAATTTCCTTAGTCTTGCCTACGTTCCAGAAGTTTTCGCCCAAATAACCACAGGTACGGCGGGTTACGTTCATCAGGCTGTGGTCCTTGTTATGGCAAGCGGGGCATTCCCACTCATTATCTTCATTGATAATGATTTCGCCATCAAAGCCGCAAACGTGGCAATAGTCAGATTTAGTATTAAACTCAGCATATTGGATATTGTCGTAAATGAATTTTACAACCTCCTCCATCGCCTGAGTATTGTGACGCATATTAGGAATCTCTACATAGGAGATTGCACCACCTGAGGAAATATTTTGGAATTGGCTTTCAAAATTAAATTTGCTGAAGGCATCAATTTTTTCACGCACATCAACATGATAGGAGTTGGTGTAATAGCCCTTGTCAGTTACGTCAGCAATGGTGCCAAAGCGCTCCTTATCAATACGTGCAAAGCGGTAGCACAGGCTTTCAGCCGGAGTGCCATACAGGCCAAAGCCCAAGCCAGTAGCAGCCTTCCATTTATCGCAGGCACCACGCAGTCTGTTCATAACACGCAGTGCAAATTCTTCACCTACAGGGTTAGTGTGGCTTACACCAGTCATCAGCTTAGTTACCTCATACAGACCAATATAGCCTAAGGAGATGGTAGAATAGCCATCCTCCAAGAAGCGGTCAATAACCTCGCCCTTGCCTAAGCGGGCAATAGCGCCATATTGCCAATGTACAGGGCTAACGTCGCTCTTAATACCCTTTAATGCATTATGACGGCACATCAGCGCCTCAAAGCACAGCTGCAAACGCTCGTCCAGCAAATCCCAGAACTTCTTTTCATCGCCATTAGCAATAATACCAATTTGAGGCAGGTTCAAGGAAACTACGCCCTGATTAAAGCGGCCTTCAAATTTGTAATTGCCGTTTTCATCCTTCCAGGGAGACAAGAAGCTGCGGCAGCCCATGGGAGAGAACACGTTGCCTTCATAGTTTTCGCGCATTTTCTTAGCGCTGATATAGTCAGGATACATACGCTTAGCGCTGCATTTTACAGCCAAGCGGGTAATATAATCGTATTTGCCACCCTTCAGGCAGTTGTGCTCATCCAACACGTAAACCAGCTTGGGGAACGCCGGAGTTACATACACGCCCTTGTCGTTTTTAATGCCCTGCAAACGTTGACGCAAAATCTCTTCAATAATCAAGGCGTTTTCCTTCAGGTACGGATCGTTCTCACGCAGGTTCAAAAACAAGGTTACAAAGGGAGATTGGCCGTTGGTGGTCATCAGGGTATTGATTTGGTATTGGATGGTCTGTACGCCGCCCTTCAGCTCGTAGCGCAGGCGTTCATTAGTCAAACGCTCCAAGGTTTCTTCATCAAGATTGCCACCACTGGTTTCTAAAATAGCAGCTCTAAACTTTTCATAGCTGCGACGCAGATATTTGCCCAGATGACAAATATCAACAGATTGACCACCATATTGGCTAGAAGCAACGGACGCAATAATTTGAGTCATAACGGTGCAGGCAACCTGAAAGCTGCGGGGGCTTTCAATCATCTTGCCGTTCATAACAGTGCCGTTGTCAAGCATATCCTTGATATTTATAAGACAGCAGTTAAAAATCGGCTGTATAAAATAATCCGCGTCATGAAAATGAAGTATGCCGTTTTGATGTGCCATTGTGATATGCTCCGGCAACAGCATACGTCTTGTAAGGTCACGCGACACTTCACCTGCTATATAGTCACGCTGTGTAGACGCGTGAACAGTATTCTTATTTGAATTTTCCTCCGCAAGCTCCTTGTTTTCGTTTCTGATTAGCTTTAGGATTGATTCATCTGTTGTATTCGACTTTCTCAAAAGA
>USBG01000047.1 GCA_900552855.1 uncultured Phascolarctobacterium sp.
CCACACCAGCAAAGGCAATATGACCCAATCCGTCACCAATCAAGGATTGACGCCGCAGCACCAAAAAGCTGCCTATAAGAGGACAAATAGTAGCCATAATAAGACCAGCAAGCCATGCGCGCTGCATAAATTCCATTTCTAACATTTCCAGCATAAAAACAACCTCTATCTATAAAAATAACCATGAGCATGGTGATGCTTCAATGCCGCATGCACATCACCACGGAAGCACACGCCATGATTAATACACAGTGCGCTTTTAGCAGCCTCTGCCGCCAGCTCCAAATCATGAGAAATCATGATAATAGTAACGCCCTGCTCCCTATTAATGCGTGCTAGCATTTCATAAAGCGCTTCTTTAGAGCTAGTATCGATGCCTGTAGCAGGCTCGTCTAAAAGCAAGATTTCTGGTCGTTTAACCATAGCTCGTGCTAAAAACACACGCTGCTGCTGACCACCACTCAGCTCACCAATCTTACGATGACGCAGGCCTTGTAGCTGAAATTGCTCCAAAAGCTCATTAACTCGGGCCTTTTGCTCACCACTAAAAAAAGGTAATCCTATACGTCCATCCAAAAGACCTAAGGACACAACCTCCTCCACACTAATAGGAAAGCTGCGCTGCATTCTTAAAGGATTTTGTGCTACATAACCAACCTTCTGCCAATCATCAAACTGTTCTATTGGCTGTCCATAGTAGTAAATCTCACCTGCTGTAGGTGGAATAACATTGGCCAGCATCTTCATCAGAGTACTTTTACCAGCGCCATTAGCACCAATGACAGCCACAAAGTCCCCCTTAGGAATATCTAAATCAAGCTTATGAAAAACCCAGCCCTCACCATAATCGAAGCCCAGGTTCTTCACCTTAATAATACTCTCCATTTTCATCCTCTATTCATTCAATGCCTTTTCAAGATTAGATACATTACGCTGCATAATCTTAATATAAGTTAAATTTTCCTTACGTCCTTCCTCATCCAATCCCTCTAAAGGGTCAAGCACAGAAACCTGCGCTCCTGTTTCCTCTGCTAAAAGCTTAGCAATCTTAGGACTGGACAATGTTTCAAAGAAAATATATTTTACATCCTCACGACGCACAGTATTTATCAAACGCTGCAAATCTGCAGGAGTAGGCTCCGCCTCAGGTGAAAGACCAGCAATAGCTAATTGACGTAAGCCATAATCATTAGCCAAGTGGCCAAAAGCAGCATGAGCAGTTACAAAGCTTTTTCTTTTAGCAGAAGCACTAATTTGCTCTAACTGTTTATCCAAGGCAGCTAGCTCTGCACAATATTTTTTGCTATTAGCAAGGTAATAATCCGCATTAGCCTTATCAGCAGCACAGAAAGCATCCGTAATACGCTCAACCTCAGCTATAGCCTTTTTGGGACTAAGCCAAATGTGCGGGTCCTGCTTGCCATTACATTCATACAAACCATCGCCGGCCTGTACTCCCATAATATTTCTTTCACTAAGAGCCGTTAAAGCCTGCTCTGCCCAAGGCTCTACAATGCCATTATATACAAAAACCTTGGAGCGTCCCAATTTAGTCAAATCCTTCGGAGCAGGCTCCCAATCGTGGGGCTCAGCACCTGCAGGCACCATAGTAGTAACCTGTACTTTATCTCCACCTACAGCCTTTGCAAATTCAGCCATAGGATAAAAGCTTGCAGCAACCTGCAGCTTATTTTTATCAGCAGTATCAGAACTGCCACAGCCGCTTAGCATAAGCATACATAAGCATAATAAAAGTATTTTTTTCATAAGCATTCCTCCTTGCCGCAGCAAGCATAAATCTATCTTTTTAATAAATAGGCCTAGTAATCCATTGTCTATAATATTGTAGCATATTTTGCGATACTCCGTCGATTTTTTACATCTACAATTTATTTAAGCTAGCTGAGTAAATTTATTTGCTTATTTTTTTCTGCTGTACTACAATAGTACTAATTAAAATTGAGAAGAGGATGTGTTTATGATGAATTTACCTGAAAAGCAATATATTGCAGCATTTGACATTGATGCACAAAACACCTTCACTCCCGTTTGCCCCAATGAATTACCAGTTGTAGACGGAGATAAAATTGTAGACGAACTCAATGCTCAAGCAAAATTCGCCAGCCTGCGTATAGGCTCTCGTGATGCTCATTCCATGAATGCTTTGTGGATTAGTGACGCAGACCATGCACCCCTCACTCCTGTTGCAGGCAATCATCCTGATGTAGATATCCACTGGCCTGCTCACGCTATTATTGGTACCAAAGGCTTTGACTTCATTGATGGTCTTGACCCTAGTGCCTATGATTTCCAAGTATTCAAAGGTATCGAACTTGACAAGCATCCCTACGGCGCCTGCTACCACGACCTGAAGAACACTCTTTCCACCGGTGCTATTGAATACCTGCGCTGCCATAACATTACCACCGTAATCTGCGGTGGCTTGGCAACTGACTACTGCGTAAAAAACACCGTACTACAGCTCCGTACCGCTGGCTTTGAGGTAATCTTAAACAAAGCTGCCTGCCGTGGTATTGCTCCCGAAACCATAGCTGCTGCTATGGAAGAAATGGCTGCTGCTGGCGTACACTTTGTAGAATGCGCAGCTGAATTGGCATAAGTAAATATTGTTTTATTTACAGTAAAGCAGCCGCAAATTCAAGAAATAAAACAACCATATAAATACAATCTAAAGTTTACACAAAGCAAAATAGCTAGGATTTGATAAAAACTCAAATCCTAGCTATTTTCGCATATTAGGCTATCTTTTCCCTATCTTCTTTGTGTATTACACACTAATTACATAGCTAAAGACTTATTTTCTAATCACAAACCTACTATATCAGACCATATATATTTCTAGCTTGTCTATATTAAAATGTAAAACACCCCCAAGGTAAAGAATATTACGGCTATTCAAAACCTTAGGGGTGTTTTTCTGTTTACTAATTAATCAACTATATATTATTTTGCAGTCAGCTTACGTAGAACCACATCTAAAAGCTCTACACCATGCAAAATTTCCTCAGGACGGCTCAGCTCCTCCTTAGCATGGCTAACGCCATTAATACTGGGCACAAAAATCATACCAGTTGGCACACCTGCCTTGGCAAAAATTTGCGCATCATGGCCTGCCCAACTTGGCAGCTTTACTGCGTTGAGCTTAATTTCCTCTGCAGCTTCTACCATAGTGTTGATAATCTCCTCATTCATCGGCATAGCAAAGTTGTGGAAGTCACCTACAATTTCATACTCCACATTATTATCGGCTACAGCAGCAGCAATAACCTTCATAACCATCTCTCTAACCTCTCGAAGAATGTCATCAGAGTAAGAGCGCGTTTCAATACACAGGCTTACTTTGCCAGGAACGATATTAGGAACATTGGGTTCAACAGTAAAGCTGCCAACAGTAGCCACAAAGCGCTTATCCTTACGAGCCAGCGCCTGTACACCTAAAGCAATGGCAGCACCTGCAGCCACTGCATCCTTACGGCGATGCATAGCAGTTGTGCCTGCATGATTGGACTCTCCCTTTAATACTAAATGCAGACGATCAAAGCCTACGATACTAGTTACAATGCCAGCAGGTAGCTTTTGCTCATCCAGCTCTGCTCCCTGCTCAATATGCAGCTCAATAAACGCAGCTGGCATTACAGCCTTAGCCGCAGCCTGCAATGCATTACTTGGCAATCCAGCAAAGGCTAAGCAATCAGCCAAGGTTCCATCCTGCACTGCGCAAGGAATATCCGTTGCATTTTGCCTAATAAATTCACCACAGCGCACACGAACGCCAAAGCACGCCATACCAAAGGATGTGCCCTCCTCTTCAATGGTAGCAATAACCTGCAGACTACGCTTAGGAATATAATTCTCCTCATGCCAGCTTCGTACTACCTCAAGAGCAGAAACTGCACCTAAAATTCCATCAAAGTTACCTCCTCTGGGAACAGTATCCAGATGTGATCCGCTCATAACAGGAGCTAAGTCAGCTTCGCTTCCCTTGTAGGTACCTACAAGATTTCCTATAGGATCAACTACAACCTCCATACCAAGGTTGAGCATTTCCTGACGCAAATACTCCTGAGCTGCCAAAAACTCTTTTGAGTAAGATAATCTAGTAGTGCCACCTTCAGGTACAGCACCAAATCCAGCAATTGTATTCAATGTTGCTTGAATACGTTCGTTTCTAATCATTTATATCACTCCAAATAGGTTAAAATTTCTTTTGCATGGGGCAGTATAATATCAGGCTTAATGCTGCCCTGCTCCACATCATCCATAGTTGCCTCACCAGTAAGAACCATAATAGAAAGGATATCATTATTCAAGCCAAAGGCAATATCTGTTGCTAAACGGTCACCTACCATAGCAATCTCATCCTTTTTATAGCCAGTACGATCAAGAACAACATCAACCATATATTCATAGGGCTTGCCAAAAATAAGCTCAGGAGCTTTGCCTGTTGCAGTTTTAATTAGTTCAATCATGGCACCTGTATCAGGAATAAATTCGCCGCCTTCAATGGGACAACGAACATCGGGATGAGTTGCTACATAAGGCACACCCTTATCAATTAAACGGCAGGCAATAGTAAGACGCTCATAGGTCAGCGTTTGGTCAAAGCCTAAAACAACATAATCAGCGCCCTCTTCTAATGTATTGGTCATATTAAAGCCAGCTTCACGAATAGTTTCCTGCAGCTGCGGTGTACCTAATACAAAAAGACGTGCCTCAGGCTTATACTTTAACATCCAGTTAGTAAGTGCATCAGAGGAAATAAGCACATTTTCCTTCACGACAGGCACACCCAGTCTATTCATCTTTTGCACATAATGGTCATGGCTACGAGAAGAATTATTAGTCAGCAGATAATATTCACGACCGCTAGCCTTAAGCTTATCAAAAAAGCCCTCCATACCAGGAATCAGCGTATCACCTAAATTAATTGTTCCATCCATATCAAAAAGAAAGCACTTGATATTCTTCAAGCGCGCATAATCATAGCTCATATAGTCCTCCTAAAAATGCGTTATTTCATCTATTATAATGCATATAATGCATTTACGCAATTTTAGCACGTATTTTAGCGCTACAAACACAAAAGACCGCACCAGCTAGTGATGCGGTCCCCTTTCCATCTTAACTTAACAATCTATCCAAGAGTTCTATAATTATCTTTTAGCCAAGCAGCAGTCTATCACTTGCCATTTCAGAACCACTGGCCTTTTCAAACATTTCTAAAAGGTCAGGAATTTCTAAATTCTTTTTGTCATCGCCCTTGACGTCAATAATAACACGTCCACTATGCAGCATAATCAAGCGATTGCCAAAACGCAGTGCATCACGCATGTTATGAGTAATCATTAAGGCCGTTAAATTATCACGAGTAACAATTTTTTCTGTAAGGTCAAGCACCTTAGCTGCAGTTTTAGGGTCTAAAGCAGCAGTGTGCTCGTCTAAAAGCAACAGCTTGGGCTTTTTTAATGTTGCCATAAGCAGCGTAAGAGCCTGACGCTGTCCACCACTTAAAAGACCAACCTTAGCAGTCATACGGTCCTCTAAGCCTAAATCAAGCTCCTTTAACAGCTCATAAAAACGCTTATGCTGCTCTTCAGGCAAGCTCCAGGAAAAGCCCGGGCGCTGTCCACGACGTGCGGCAATAGAAAGATTTTCTTCAATCTGCATACCAGCAGCAGTGCCCATCATAGGGTCCTGAAAAACACGTCCAATATATTTAGCACGCTTATGCTCCGGCCATTTTGTAATGTCCTCGCCGTCAATAACAATACTTCCCTTATCAATAGGAAAGACTCCGGCAATAGCGTTTAACATTGTGGATTTGCCGGCGCCATTGCCACCAATTACAGTAACAAAATCACCAGGCTCAAGATGAAGATTCAAACCCTGTAATGCTTTCTTTTCATTAATAGTTCCAGGAAAGAAAGTTTTAAAAATATTATCTACGTGTAACATTAGCCAACCACCTTTCTGGAATTTAGCTTTGCCTTAATCAAGGGCAAAGACAGCGCAATTGCAACTAACACGGATGTGAAAAGCTTCAAATCATTAGGAGGCATACCCATTGCCAATACAGCTGCGATAACTATACGATAAACAACGGAGCCTAACACAACGGAAATAAGACAGTTTTTAAAGCTGCGGGTACCAAAAAGCACCTCACCAATAATTACAGATGCCAAGCCTATAACGATGGTACCGGTACCCATACCAACGTCAGCAAAGCCATTGCTTTGAGCAACCAAGGCACCAGAAACAGCAACAAGTCCATTGCTCATCAAAAGGCCAAGAATAATAGTTGTATCTGTATTAACGCCCTGTGCACGAATCATTTGCTGATTAAAGCCTGTTGCACGAATAGCCGCACCAATTTCTGTACCAAAGAACCAATACAAAAATACACCAACAGCAACAGTTACAAGCAGACCAACCACAAAAGTTGTTTGCGCAGTATTCATACCTAAAACAGATTTAGCCATTTTAAAGGCTGTATCAGCACCTAAAAGAGATAAATTTGCCTTACCCATGACACGTAAATTTACGGAATACAAAGCAATCATAGTTAAGATACCTGCTAAAAGAGCTGGTATCTTCATTTTGGTATGCAAAAGACCAGTTACAACACCAGCCAAGGTACCTGCAAGAAAAGCTCCTAAGAATGCTGCCACAGGTCCATATCCCGCCACCATCATAGTAGCCGCAGTTGCAGCACCTAAGGGAAAGCTTCCTTCAACAGTCAAATCAGCAATATCAAGCACACGGAAGGTAATATATACACCTAAGGCCATAACAGCCCAAAGCAGTCCCTGCGCCACAGTTGGAATCAATAAATCAATCATAGCAATCTCCTTTGCTTGTCTAATAAAAAGAAGCCTGCCGAACTACGGCAGACTTCTTAAACTTACCAATTATTTAACGATCTCCGCATTCTTCATCACATCTTCAGGCAGCTTAACACCAAGCTTTTCAGCAGCCTTCATATTAACAGTTGCTTTAAATTCCTTTTGAACCTGAATTGCCATATCCTCCGGCTTAGCCTTGCCAGAAAGAATATCAGCAGCCATTTCACCAGTTTGAACACCCAGCTTGTGATAATCAATGCCTAAGGTTGCCAAACAGCCTGCCTTAACTAAAGCACCTTCACCTACAACTACAGGCAGCTTAGCCTCATCAGTTACAGATAACAGTGTAGGAACAGCAGATGCCATAACATTATCAGTGGGAATATAAACAGCATCAACCTCACCAACCAAGCTATTTGCAGCCTGCTGAATATCATTAACGGTAGAAACTGTAGCTTCCTTAATGACAATATTCTTATCCTTGGCAGCAGCCTTCAAAAGGTCAATCTGCAGCTGAGAATTTACCTCACTGGAGCTATAAATGGTGCCAATAGTCTTAGCATTTGGAACAATCTTAAGCAGAAGCTCAAGCTGTTCCTTAACAGGGTTCATATCACTAGTACCAGTAACATTTGTTCCAGGTTTAGCGTTGGATTTTACCAGCTTTGCAGCCTCATAATCAGTAACAGCAGTTGCCACAATAGGAATATCACTGGTTACATTTGCAGCTGTTTGAGCAGCGGGAGTCGCGATTGCGCAGATAAGATTTACTTTATTATTTACAAAACGATGTGCAATATTCTGCAAATTAGATTGATCTGCTTGTGCATTTTGTCTGTCAAAGGTAATATTTTGACCTTCCTTAAAGCCTTTTGCCGCCAAGCCCTCTACAAAGCCTTTGTTAGCAGCGTCCAAGGCCGTATGCTCTACTAATTGAACAATACCTACACTTACCTTTGCATCCTTACCCTGTTCAGCCTTGCTATCGCCACCACAACCCAGTGCGCCCATAGCCAAAGTCAACATCAATGCAGCAGTCAAAGCCTTTATCTTTTTGTTCTTCCAAGAAATCATAACTACCATCCTTCCATTCTACAAAATTAATACTATACTACGGATGGATTTATTTTATGACTTTTAGATAGACTTGTAAACAAAAATCTATTATTCAGAAAAAATTTCCCATTATCATAATAGCTTTGTACAGAAGTTTACAAGATTTTCAAAATTGGTATGTAACAAAAATAGGGAACCGTCATATCATGACAGCTCCCTATCTATTTTCTTAATCTGCTAAAAGCTCTTGGGCCTGTTCTCTAGTTACTACCAAATGAGTAATCAGACCTGTAGCCAAGGCTCCATGCAGAGCCTTAATACTTGCGTTCAAGCCAACGCCAATGATTTTTCGGCAACGACGCAAGGATGCCAAAGGAATATGTAGGCAAAAGTCACTATTACCACTAATAAATTCGCCTCTATCATTGTAGTAATAGGACAAGAAGCTGCCAACAGCCTTTTGCTTCTGCAATGCATCACCAAAACGCGTAGCAGTACCCTCGTCAGGCACGTTAGGAAAGTTCCTGACAAAAATAATAGCCGAATCCATCTGACTCCATAGGGCCTGCACAACCTTATAATCTGCAGATGCTTCTAACTCATCACGTTTCTCCTCAGAATCAGGAAAAGCGGGACATTTAAGATAATAAGAAGTGCGCCCCATGGTTTCTCCCCATCTACGCACTAAATTATCCGGATGATAGCCATGAAGATTGTAATGAGCATGACCAATCAATGGAAATATAAAGCCGTCCTGAGTGTGGAGCTTAGTAACACCCATCTTCTCCACAATATCGCCAGCCAAATATCCCCAGCCTAAGCCAAGATTCTTATCTGCTGCAGTTTCTAAGGCCAAATACCTAGCAGCCTGCTCCGCAGCGCCCTTACCACTAGAAACAATCAAAACACCATTAAGATTGTACTTACGCTGCAAATGCTCCAAAATATCTGAATCCTGCTCATCACCGCCACGAATCTCAATATGAACTATACCAACCTCTCGGGCACGTGCCAACATTTTGCTGACAATAGGACGGGATACGCCTAATCGTTTGGCAACTTCAGCTTGAGTTAAATCATCCTCATAGTATAAACGTGCAGCAGCAATAAGCTGCGCCCGTTCTCTTGCGTTAAGCAATTTATCTTACTTCTTCCATCAATTCGAAAAGAATGCCGTCCTTCATAACAAAAGCAATACGGGTATGCTCATCAGCCATCCAAGGCTCAACAATAACCTTATTTTCTTTCAATTGCTTATCAAGGTCATCGATCTTATATGCTACATGAACCAAGGTTTGCAGCTCTTTTGGCAAAGGAGTATCTTTTTCAAAGCGCAGATACTCAATATGGAATTCATTGGTTTCAGGAGCTACAATATGAGTCTTAATGCCTTCAGCATAGAACTCGCCTTCGCGAGAAATATCTGTAGGAACGCCAACATGCATAAATTCTTTCATTTATCTCACGTCCTTTTTCAGTAATTCATAAGCCTTATACGCTTCTTCCGGCTTAGCATTTTCATGCACAACCATACGGATTGCCTGCAGCATAGCACTAGGACATTCAGATTGCAGAACATTACGTCCCATATCTACGCCAGCAGCACCTTCATTTACTGCACGATATGCCATCTCCAAAGCTTCGTTTTCAGGAATCTTTTTGCCACCAGCAATAACGATGGGTACGGGACAAGCTGCAGTAACCTGTTCAAAGTTATCGCAATAGTAGGTTTTAATGATATGAGCACCATGCTCTGCCAACAAACGGGTTGCCAGAGAGAAATAACGAGTGGTACGCTCCATCTCTTTACCAACAGCAACAACGCCAAGCACAGGAATACCAAAGCGCTCGCCGTTATTTACGTAGTAGGCCAGATTTCTTAAGGAATCCAGCTCTCCCTCAGAACCAACAAAGCATTGTACTGCCATGCAGGAAGCATTCATACGAATGGCATCCTCAATATCAACGCCAACATTACCAAAGCTCATGTCATCCTTTAACACACTAGTATCTGCAGTACAGCGTAAAGCAATGGCTTTGTGATTATTAGCAGGAATGCAGCCACGGAGTGCGCCACGAGTTGCCATAAGGCAATCTGCATATTGCATCAGCGGCGGTATAACAAGGTCCAAACGCTCTAAACCAGCAGTAGAACCTAAAATATAGCCATGGTCGAAGGCCAACATAATAGTGCGGCCATCGTCACCAAAAATATTAGCTAAACGGCTTTGCATTCCCCAGCCTGCACTATCAAGACCCTTTACAGGAAACTTGCGGTCTGGCGGAGCAATGCCAATACCATAATCTTTTGCTAAGATGTTGCCATCTTTATCTGCCATAGTATTTATTTCTCCTTTGTTTGATATTAATTCTTATAGTAAGGAGTGCGGCACGGAGCATTCCAGTAACCCAGCAGCTCCTCATCCATACGAGCAATGAACATTTGGAAGCCAGCAGTTTCTTGAACTGTCAGAACCTCACCAACTACGCTTGCAACAACCTCGATGTCACGCTCTGCCAGGAATTTATGACAAGCGCGGAATACAATCAGCTGCTCCATTAAAGTAGTAGCACCACTGCCATTGATAACAACTAAAAGCTTTTCGCCAGCTTTAACATCCAGGTCTTTCAACAGAGCGTCCATCATGAGAGCTGCGGTTTCGTCAGCAGATTTCATAGGCTGGCTGCCACCGCCACCTTCGCCGTGTTGACCCATACCAACTTCCATGACGCCTTCTTCAATATGAGCAATTTCCATGCCGGTTGCAGGATGAGTAGCACCTACAGTTGCCACAGCGATGGTTGCCATATTATCAGCAAATCTTTGAGCAATGGCAGCAACCTCTTCCAAAGATTTGCCAGCTGCAGCAGCTGCACCAGCAATTTTATACAGAGGTACACAGCCAACCAAACCACGACGGTCGTCAGCATTTTCACGAGGAGCATTAGCAATATCCTCTTGGGTAACAACCTTGATTACAGGAATACCAAGTTTTTTAATTTGCTTCATGGTCAGGTTACCAGTCAGCATATCACCTGCGTGATTCAGAACTACAAACAAAACACCATGACCTTTGTCAGCCATTTTAATAGCTTCTACACAAGCTTGAGGACCAGGTGCTGCAAAAATATTGCCTGCAACAGAAATATCAACCATGCCTTCGCCAACGAAGCCGCTGATTGCCGGTTCATGGCCAGTACCACCAAGGGTAACAATGGTTACGCGGTCAGCATCCTTCAATTTTTTATTTACAACCAGATTGCCTTGCTCCAGAGAGATAATATCAGGGTTGGACAGAGCCAGACCTTCCAGTAATTCAGAAGTCAGATTTTCGGGATCATTGATAAATTTTTTCATGTTAATACGCCTCCAATTTTGTTTTAAAATTTTAATTTAGAAACTGTATGGAACACTTATTTGGACACCTCTCATAGAGATGCAGAGAATATTTTGTCGATTATAGAGCCTTAGCCATAGAATCAAAAAGAATAGAAATAGAGGTTGCACCAGGATCAGGAGTACCCAGACTGCGTTCGCCAACGTTTTTAGCACGACCAAAACGAGCAACCATATCCTTAGTAGCTTCAGCGCC
>USBG01000048.1 GCA_900552855.1 uncultured Phascolarctobacterium sp.
TTTGTAAATCATCAGCTATATTAAATTCATCATTTAACATTACTATTTCTGGCTTTTCTTTGATTATTTTTACTGCCAAGCTATGTATTGTCATAACTTCATATGAATTTTCTTCTTTTATTTCATTATCTTGTAGTATTTTTTTTATTCTTCCTTTAAAGTTACTTACTGCACTATTCATGTAAGTTAAAATAAGTATTTTCCCGCCCTTATGCTTATTTTCACATAATAACTTTGCAACTAAGTTTGTAACTATAAAAGTTTTACCCGCTCCTGGTACTGCTGGTACTGCCATAGTACCATTTTCATAAGATATTATAGGTAACTGGTCCTCTCTGTAGTTTATATTATTCATTAAACATCTCCCTTAGATACTAATTTCAATAAAATACTATATAATATACTTATAGCATAAGAGCTTGACTAATTGCTTGTAAAAGGTTTAAAATTACTATTGAAATTTAGTTCTATTACAGATTTAGTTGAATTTTCTTTCAAGCTGCTAAGACAAAAATAAGCTCTTGAACATAGCCTTTTGACGATGGAATAAGCTGATTATTTTCCTGCAGATTGGTTCAAAATATGCTGACAAAGGGTTTGTTTTGGAGCTAAACCGAATAACAAGAAGGTACAGTCTATTTGAGTATAAATGGGTTGTAATAGGTGGGTAATAATGAAGCAGTTGACTAACTATTGTCCTGTAATGGGCTATGAAAAACAAATTGATGCTTATCCTGGAAAGTTAAAAGGTTATTTAGATGATAACAATTTGCAGGGGGTTGAGTTGAACGTGTATGCTGATAAGCCTTATGAAGAGGATTTTCGAGGCTTGGCTACTGGTGTACATTTAAGGTATTGGCCTATGTGGTTAGAATTTTGGAACAGCAATGGAAAAAATTTGCCAGATAATCCAATTGCAGCTAGCTATGCTATAAAGGAGTGCAATAATGAAGAGTGGCTGCAGGCGATTAGAAGGAATATTAAGGCCGCGATTGTTTGCGAACCGGAGTATTTAGTGTGGCATGTAAGCGATTGCTTGATGGAAGAAATTTATTACAGGCATTTTAAGCATAGTGATGCAGATGTTATTGAAGGCACCATAGAGGTATTTAATGAAATTGTAGATGTGATACCGCCTAATGTGCAGGTTTTGTTTGAAAATTTGTGGTGGCCTGGCTTAACTTTGAAAAATCCTGCTGTTGCTGAAAGGCTTTTGACTGGTGTTAAGCATAAAAATGTAGGCTTTATGCTTGATACAGGACATTTGATGAACACAAATTGGCAACTGACTACGGAGCAGGAGGCTGTAAAATACGTAATAGAAACTGCTGCGGAGTTAGGCGAGCTTAAATGCTACATTAAAGGCCTGCATTTATCATGCTCTTTATCAGGCGAATACCAAAGGGGGAGCGTAGGGGAGGTTCCTAAGTCTCTTACGATTGGTGAGCTTATGAAGCACATTGGCATGATTGATGAACATAAAGTATTTCAACAGGCAGATTTGCGTCCATTAATTGAGTTTATTGAACCAGAATATGTCAATCATGAGCTTTATTATGATACTATGGAGCATTTGAGCTCTTTGCTGAAAATACAGCAGGCAAAAATGTGATATTAATGGTAGGCTGCTATCTAAATAATTAGAAATGTAATGCTTGCTATGTAAAAGGATTTAAAATGCTAAAATTCATTAGATTAACGATAATCTTAGTTTTGACTGCAGCCTTATTTCTTAGCTTATCTGGTTGCGGTAGCTGTAAAAATGAACTGGGGAACGGTTATAAGGTTGTAGATGAATCAGGTACGGAAACGTGCTTTACCTCTAAGCCTGAAAAAATTCTGACCTTAGGCATGGGTACTGACGGTATTGTTTTAGGACTTGTGCCACCAGAAAGGCTTGTTTCTATTAACTCGTTGGCGGATGATCCGTGTAGCTCCAATATAGTGGATTTGGCAAAGCGTGTTAAAAATAAGCACCGTTATTTATCTGCGGAGCAGGCAATGGCCTTGCAGCCAGATGTGGTTATTACCTATGATTGGAGTAAGCCAGAGCAAATAAACACTATGCGTGATTTGGGCATGAAGGTAATAGTTCTTAAAGGACCACGTACCATAGAGGATATCAAAAGAAATATTACTACAATTGCTACTGCGCTGAAGGAGCAGGAAAAGGGAGCTAAGCTGATAGCCGCTATGGATATGGAGCTAGATAAGCTTAGTACTAAGCTATGTGAACGTGGTGACACTCACAAAAGGAGAGTGTTGCTTTTATCCTTAATGCAAACCTATGGTGGTAAGGGCTGTTTATATGATGATTTGTGCAGTAGAGCAGGTGTTATTAATTGCCTTTCTGAGGCTGGTTTGAGTAATGGTCAGGCTTTAACTAAGGAAATGCTAGTAAAGATTAATCCGGAGCTGATTATTATGCCTGTCTATAATGACCACAATACCTTTGATATAAATAAACATAACGAGGAATTTTTAAATGATCCTGCATTAGTTGATGTTGCAGCTGTTAAGCATAGGCGTTTATTCTATCCTAGAGAGGGATATATTTATAATTGCTCTCAGGATGCTGTTTTTGGAGCGGTAGAAATTGCTCGTGCTGCCTATGGTGAGGAGTTTTCTCAGAATTCATGTAGGCATTTATCAGTTGCTGATGAATAATATGGGTAAAAGAATATCTTAGTCATTGAGATTTTCATAAGGTATGGCGAGGCGTGTAATATGTCCTCGTCATATTTTGTTTTGATGATTTTAAGGTATTATGCTTTGATAATGGCTAAAAGAGTATTTGCAAAGAAGTTGCTTAAGTGTAATTTTTTGACGAGCAATAAGCTTGCATAATTGCTTTACAACCATACTGATGGATATTCAGTCTTGACTATATTGTAATCATATAGTGTAATATAACGATAGAAATTATATTAAGGAGTTGATTGCTTGCGTATTGCATTATGTCATTTGGAGCTTAGCCTTGGACCTGAGGCACGAAATATAGAATTATTGGAAAAAGCTATTGAAATTGCCGGCGAAAACGGAGCTGACTGGGTGGTGACTCCGGAAACAGCACTACAGGGCTATTATTTTCATAGAGAGGACCCCAGTCGTATAGTTAATCCTATGCCTAACACACGTATTGGCAAAATAATAGAGCTGGTAAAAAAATATGGCATGCACCTATTCCTAGGCTGTGGTGAATACGACGAGGTGGATAAGTGCAGCTATAATTCCTGTATTGTTTTTGGACCTGATGGCAATATTATTGGTCGTCATAGAAAGCTTTTTGGCGAAAAGTTTGTTACTGAGGAATGGGCAGAGCGTGGAAATGTTGTGGAGCCAATTATGTGTGGTAACATCAATACAGGTGTGCTGGTGTGTGCTGATGCTTGGGAAATTAAGCATTCACATATTTTAAGGGATAAGGGTGCTGAAATAATTTTGGATGTTGCAGCCTGGCCTATTACTAAGGTTTGCGGTAATCCCTTGGCTTTTTGGCTCAGATGTTCTGAGGAAACTGGTTTACCCTTTGTGCTTTGTAATCAGACAGGTATGACAGAGTATATGAACATGAACGTTGGGCAATCTGTTGCTATCACTAATGGTGAGCTGATGCTTGCATACAGTGGTGACCCTGCTGTTTTGTTGTGCGATTATGATGAAGAGCAAAGACTTTTTACTAGTGAGCGTTTTATCGTAAAGCTGATGTGATTGTTAAAATTATATTGCCAAGCTGTAAGCTTGCGTAAGCATAAGTTAAGATGCTATACTTTTCCTTTCATAATTTTGTAGCTGGTTAAGAATATTGCTATGTATTGCAACAACAAGACAATATTAGAAGCATAAAACTATTGACTATATTTATAAGCTTAACTAATATAATTTATCGTAATGTAAATAGATGTTGATAGAATAATTGTCAACAAGAAAGGGACCCTTAGTCTGAGGGTTCCTTTTTTATATAAACTTGAAATAAAATAGATATAAGAAAAATTCCTAATAACAATCTTAATAAAAACGCTTGACATTACTAATAAAGAGTTATATAATAACATCAACAAGTTAATAATGTATTACAGGTGCGTAAGCTTAATAGAGAAGCCGGTTAAAGTCCGGCGCGGTCCCGCCGCTGTAACGTGGAGTTATCTTCCGAAAAAACCACTGGACGTAAGTCTGGGAAGGGGGAAGAAGACAATGAAACGAAGCCAGAAGAACTGCCTGTAAGATGCATCGTCGTTTGACCTGCGAGAGACGGGGAGAGATGTTGGAGGCTTATTTATAGTGCAATGTTTTGTATATGCTACTATGTTTAAGGCATCAAGCTTTAAATATGATTACTGTAGCTGAGCACGGTTATGGTCTTTGCGTATTCTTCTTTAATAGAGTTACGGGCATTACTGGATAATTTCATTGTACAGCGCTTCGATATTTCGCCGTTTTTCAGATGTATCCTTTTATGGGAACAAATGAAAAGCGGCTTTCTGTTTCTATGCGCTCAAGGGTCAATAGATGGCGGACCCTTCGAGAATCGTCAAGCCATCGATGCGAGATTGATTTGCTCGTCGGACTGGACACCCGGCGTTTCAAATACCATTCTCAAATTCTCTTTTAGCGAGAACATTTCCTTTCTCCCTCTGTGGGGCGACGTAGGGGTGCGTCGTCCCACACAACACCCAGTCATCACATTAGTTTGTGATGGTTTTATTTTTAGGTGAAGGAAATATTGATTAAGTTTAAATGTGTTAATCTGAAAGAATACAGGCCTGTCAGCGGAGCTTATCCCTTGGGCAATGAGGCTGGCAGCTTGATTCTTATATATTATAAAGTATGTGTAATCTAAGATATTGCATAATCAGTAGCAAATTTTAGTGATAAAGATGTGTGTTAAGAGCTTTGCTTTTCTATAGAATGAAAACGCAGTAATGTGTTGTGTTTATAAGAATGGAGGTTCTGATTATGAAAGAGCTTTATTTATCCGGCAAAGAGCTGGATGGCTTAAAGGAAGCCCTGGAAAATACTCGTGGTGTAGAAGCGCTGACATATGGCAGTGCCATGGGTGAGGAATTTGATTTTTCTGTTAATTGCCTAAGGGTTGAATACAATCCTAAAAAGATAGATATTACTGAGCTGCTTAAGATTTATTTTACTGCTGTGGACCCATATTCCCCGCCAGAAACTCCATTTATGTCTACAGCAGTACTTTTTAAAAGCGGTGAGGACGCAATGCAGATTGAATACTACCTGCGTTTTTTACAGATGCGTGGCGCTGAGCCAGCAGCAGCTCTTGGAGAATTGATAGTTAATGATTCCATTACTGATGGTGTGGAAACCCGCCCACTGCTGACCTTATGCGGCAGACTTAAGAGCTTTACGGCTCTCTGATTTTACTATCTACGGCCTGGACACCCGTGACCGTGCATAGATGCTTTTCAAAATCTTCCTAAGATGCTGCTTTACAGCATGGCACCCTACAAATCGAGTGAGAGCGATTTGGCTAATGCATGGAGCAGAGAAAGGCAATGTTAAAAGAGAATGCGGAGGTGATATTTTAGTATTGTTAAGACTTTTCATAAGTCAGTGGTAATTAAAGAAAAAATTCTTTAAGGAGGAAAATCTTATGGCTGAAGAACAAGAAAAGATTACTGCTTCTGTCTTTGGTGATAAACCCTTGACTGACGCAGAGCTGGCCGAAATCCTGCATAAGTCTGAGAAGACTGCTAATTTCCCGCCGGTTTCTTTTGACGAATTCACCGTGCCTGAATGGGATGAATGGGTGGAAGCTTGTAATGCTCTGCTGAAGGGCAAACCTTTCGACAAGATTATGTACACCAAGAACTATGAGGGTATTACCTTTGATCCTATTTACAGACGCGTTGATGTAGATGATATGCTGCCCACCGATAACTATCCTGGCATGGGCGACTACCTGCGTGGCGCAACCGTTAATGAATATGTACACGAACCTTGGGGCATTGCTCAAAGCTGCGATGAAACTTTGCCGGCAGACAATAACGAACTGCTGAAGGAAGAAATCGAAAAAGGCTCCACCGTTTATAATATTGCACTGGACACTGCAACCTTAAATGGTGTTGAACCTAAAGACGCTGCAAAACCTGGTGATGTTGGTGTTAACCTGGCAACTGTTGAAGATATGAGCGTACTGCTCAATGGTCTGAAACTGGATAAATATCCTGTACTGATGTATGCCGGTGCTTCTGCTATGGGTCTTATTGGCCTGACTGCTGCTGCTATTAAAGCAAAGGGCATTAAGGTTGAAGATTTACATGGCTGTATTGGTGCTGACCCCATTGGCGAGCTGGTTAAAAACGGTTCTACTACTGATTTGGATAAACTGTATGACGAAATGGCAGAGGCTATTCGTTGGGCTAAAAAGAACGCACCTAAGCTGCGTACCATCTTTGTAGATAGCCAGGTTTACACTGACGGCGGCGCTGAAGCAGTTCAAGAGGTTGCTTATACCTTTGCTGCTGCAGTTGAATATGTACGTCAAATGCAAAAACGCGGCTTGTCATTGAAGGATATTGCAGGTTCTTTAGAGTTCTGCTTTAACCAAGGTGCTAACTTCTTTATGGAAATTGCTAAACTGCGCGCTCTGCGTCTTGTTTGGGCTGCTATTATGGAAGCATTTGGCGCTGATGAAGAGGACCGTTCCACTGTAGTTCATGGTCGTAACGCTCGTTTCACCAAAACTGTTATCGATCCTTATGTAAATATGCTGCGCAACACTACTCAAACCTTCTCCTCTGTTGTTGGTGGCGTAACTACCTTTGAGAATCCTCCCTTTGACCAACTGATTCGTAAGGGTGACGTATTCTCCCGTCGTATCGCTCGTAACCTGCACGTTATGCTGCAAGAAGAATTTGGCATGATGCGTCCTATCGACGCAGCTGGTGGTTCTTGGGCTGTTGAGTCTTTGACTAAACAAATGACTGAGAAAATCTGGGCTGAATTCCAAAAAATTGAGGAACAAGGCGGTATTATTAAAGCTCTGGAAGCAGGCTATCCTCAAAATGCTGTTAATGAAGTGCTTGAAAAACGCTTCAAAGCTTTGGATATGCGCAAAGACCGTGCGGTTGGCGTAAATATGTATCCTAACATGACTGAGGAACCGCTGGAGCGTCGTGAAGAAGATGCTGAAGCTATGCGCGCTAAACGTTGTGCTGCAGTAGAAGAGTATCTTGCTGATATCGATACTGAGCTGAAGGCTACTAAGCTGGCAGTTGTTAAAGCTGAGCCCACTGTAGAAAATGCTATTGAAGCATTCTCTGCTGGTGCTACATTGGCTGAGGTTGCTGCAGCTCATCAAGCTGAAGCAGGTGGCAGCGTTGCTCCTATTGCTGTTCATCACTGGACTGAGCGTTATGAAGCACTGCGCTTTGATACCGAAGCATATGTTGCTAAAACTGGCAAAAACGTTGAAGTATTCCTGGCTAACATGGGTCCCATTCCGCAGCATAAAGCTAGAGCGGACTTCTCCACCAGCTTCCTGCAGGTTGGCGAATTCAATGTTCATCTGAATGATGGCTTCCAGGATGATGAGAACGGTACTGCTATTGAAAAATGCGCTAAAGCGTGCAGCGAATTCCCCTACGATGTAGCTGTAATCTGCTCTACCGACGCAACCTATCCGGAAATTGTTCCGGCACTGGCTCCCGAGCTGAAAAAAGCTCTGCCTGAAGGCGCAACCCTGTTCCTGGCAGGTGCAGCACCGAAAGAGCTGGTTGACGTTTATAAAGAAGCTGGCGTAGATGATTTCATCAGTGTTTCTGCTAACTGCTATGAAACTCTGCGTATGTTACAAAAGAAGAAGGGGATGATTGAATAATGATGAATCCAGATTTCACCAAAGTAGCGCTTCCTGAACATCCCCACTGCTCTTATGAGGATTGGAAAAAGAAACTGGAAGCCAAAATGGGCGAAAATTATGATGCCCTTTATGATACAACCCTTGAACGTATTCCGGTAGAACCCTTGTACACCAAGGATATCTATAAGGACTGCAATCACCTTGATTTCATGAGCGGTATTCCTCCGTTCCTGCGCGGACCTTATTCTACTATGTACGTATTCCGTCCGTGGACTGTACGTCAATATGCAGGTTTCTCCACTGCTGAGGAATCCAATGCTTTCTATCGTCGTAACCTGGCAGCAGGCCAAAAAGGTCTGTCTATCGCGTTCGACTTGCCTACACACCGTGGCTATGATGCAGATAACCCGCGTGTAGTTGGTGACGTTGGTAAAGCAGGTGTATCCGTTTGCTCCATGCTTGATATGAACATTCTGTTCTCTGGTATTCCTCTGGATCAAATGTCCGTATCCATGACCATGAACGGCGCGGTTCTGCCTATTCTGGCATTCTTCATCGTATCTGGTGAAGAGCAGGGCGTAGATAAATCCATTATGGCCGGCACTATTCAAAATGATATTTTGAAGGAGTTCATGGTTCGTAATACCTACATCTATCCGCCTGCAATGTCTATGCGTATCATTGGTGATATTTTCGAATACACCACCAAATATATGCCTAAATTCAACAGCATCTCCATTTCCGGTTACCACATTCAAGAGTGCGGCGCAACCTGCGATCTGGAATTAGCTTACACTCTGGCTGACGGCATGGAATACATCCGTACTGGTGAAGCTGCTGGCCTGCCCGTAGACGCATTTGCTAAACGTCTGTCCTTCTTCTGGGATATGGGCAAAAACTACTTCATGGAAGTAGCAAAGATGAGAGCTGCTCGTGTTCTGTGGGCTAAGATTCTGAAGAGCTTTGGCGCTAAGAATCCTAAATCCATGGCACTGCGTACTCACTCTCAAACCTCTGGTTGGTCTTTGACCGAACAAGATCCGTTCAACAACATCGCTCGTACTGCTATGGAAGCTATGTCTGCAGCTTTAGGCCATACCCAATCTCTGCATACTAACGCTCTTGACGAAGCTATTGCACTGCCTACCGACTTCTCTGCTCGCCTGGCTCGTAATACCCAACTGTACATTCAAGATGAAACCAAGGTTTGCAAAATCATCGATCCGTGGGGCGGTTCTTACTATCTGGAATACCTCACTAACGAGATTATCCGTCGTGCTTGGGCTCATATCCAAGAGGTTGAATCCCTTGGCGGTATGGCAAAAGCTATTGCAACCGGTCTGCCGAAGATGCGTATCGAAGAGTGCGCAGCTCGTCGTCAGGCTGCTATCGACAGCGGCACCGAGACCATCGTTGGCCTGAACAAATATCGTCTGGCTAAGGAAGATCCGCTGAACGTATTGTCCATCGACAACACCGCTGTACGTAATGCACAAATTAAACGTCTGGAAAAACTGAGAGCTGAACGTGATAATGACAAGGTTCAACAAGACCTTATTGCTATTACCAAGGCTGCAGAAACTCGCGACAACGGCAACCTGCTTGAAATGGCAGTTCAAGCTGCTCGCGACCGTGCTTCCCTCGGTGAAATTTCTGACGCGGTTGAAAAAGTTTCCGGCCGCTTCAACGCAGTTATCCATACTGTATCCGGCGTTTACTCCACCGCTTTCGGCGGCAGCGATGACCTGGTAGAAGCTAACAAGCTGGCAGACGAATTTGAAAAACTCGAAGGTCGTCGTCCTCGTATCTTCCTGGCTAAGATGGGCCAAGACGGTCACGATAGAGGCCAAAAAGTATTGGCTACCTCCTTCGCTGACATGGGCTGGGACGTTGACGTAGGTCCTCTGTTCCAAACTCCGGAAGAAACTGCACAAGACGCAGTGGACAACGACGTTCATATGGTAGGCTTCTCCTCCTTGGCAGCAGGTCACAAAACCTTACTGCCTGCTCTGGTAGAAGAGCTTGCTAAGCTGGGACGTGAGGATATTCTTGTATCCATCGGCGGCGTAATCCCGGCACAAGACTATGATTATCTGTATGAGCATGGCGCTGCTGCTATCTTTGGCCCTGGCACCAATATTCCTAAATGCTGCATCCAACTGCTGAAGATGCTGGTAGAACGTGCTAAAGAGGAAGCTAAAGAATAATAAGGTAGAGTGAGGTGATATAAATGCCTGAGTTGGGTGAAAAAGATTCTCGACCTAGTTGGGTACCATTGAAAAAGGATCCCAATTTTGCTTGTTCTGTAATGAGTGGTATTGATACTGCGGTTAACAGTGTTACCGAAGAGAAGGTAATTCCCTCTGCACCGCTGAAAAAAGTGCCCCTGCGCAAGAAATTGACGCCAGAGGAGCTTATTAAGGGTGTTCAAGACGGCGATCGAGTAATTCTGTCAAAGGCTATTACTCTTATTGAAAGTAATGCGCCTAAGGACTTCGACAAGGCTCAAAGAGTTTTGCAAGCCCTTCTGCCACGTACCGGTCACGCATTGCGTATTGGCATCACCGGCGTTCCCGGTGCAGGCAAAAGTACCTTCATCGAATCCTTTGGTCAATTGCTGTGCAGACTTGGTCACAAGGTTGCAGTTTTGGCGGTTGACCCCACCAGCTCCATTACAGGTGGTTCTATCTTAGGTGATAAAACAAGAATGCAGAAGCTGTCTCGCGAGCCTAACTGCTTCATCCGTCCTACTCCTGCTAAGGATACCTTGGGCGGTGTAGCTAGAAAGAGTAGGGAAACCATGCTTCTTTGCGAGGCTGCAGGCTGCGACGTAATTCTTGTTGAGACTGTTGGTGTAGGCCAGTCCGAAACCACTGTCCGTTCCATGGTTGACTTCTTTATGCTGGTTGTTCTCACTGGTGCAGGTGATGAGCTGCAAGGCATTAAGAAGGGCATTATGGAATTAGCTGATGCTATTGTTGTCAATAAAGCAGATGGCGACAACTTACAGCGTGCCATTGTTACCCAGGGCGAATATGAACGCATGGTTGAGTTCATTCGTCCTGCAACTGAAGGCTGGAAGACTCACGCTTACAAATGCTCTGCGTATACAAGAGATGGTTTACCAGAGCTGTGGGCTGTGATGAAGGAGTTTGAAAAGGTTACCAAGGAGTCTGGTGTCTTTGAAAAACGTCGTAGGTCTCAGGTGCTGAGCTGGGTTAACAGCATGATTGATGAGCATCTGCATAATCTGTTCTTCGAAGATCCCATGGTTAAGGGTCGTATGCCACTGGTTATGAATGCGGTTATTAACGGTGTAGTTTCACCGAGCCAGGCGGTAACGGAGCTTATCCGCGCCTTTGATATGGACAGAGCATCAGCTCGTCACTTAGAGAATCAATAAAGTTAAAGCAGAATCCCTGTGTATGTAAAAATGCATCAAATCTCCCAACGAGGAGGGGAGAGAAGGGAATATCTGCAACAAATCAGCTTTAATCTTCTAATTGATCGTAAGGTCAAACGTTAAACAATTAGAAATCCGCTTCGATATTATGTCGAGTCGGATTTTCTATTTGTTGCTATTAGAATTAATTTTA
>USBG01000049.1 GCA_900552855.1 uncultured Phascolarctobacterium sp.
GGCAATCTCCAATACAAAGCTTAAAGGCAGCTTGTGCTCCTTCATATATTCCTTTAATGTTACACCGTCAACATATTCCATAACGATATATTGACCAGTCTCATCAGAAATTACATCATAAATATTGATAATATAGGGGTGAACAAGACGTGCAGCAGATTTAGCCTCTCTACGGAACTGTGCCAACAGCTCTTTATCAGCCAAATACTGGTCTCGCAGCATTTTTACCGCCACATTGCGGTCAAGCAGCTCATCATGAGCTAAGAATACCTCGGCCATGCCGCCATAGCCAATAGGACGGATTATTTTATAGCGTCCGTTCAATATGGTTTTGGTATTATTATCCATTCAAGCTTTCCTCCCCAAAGTGACCTAGGTCTATGATAATTAAGGAAACATTATCACGACCACCATTATTTAGTGCCCTTTCCAAAAGCTGTGCTCCTGCCTCTTCCACATCCTCCAAGGCGATTAGCTCTGCTATTTCCTCATCCTTGAGCATATCAGTAAGTCCATCACTGCATAAAAGGAGCCTATCATCAGACTGTACCTCAAACTGCAGCAAATCAGCATTAATTTCCTTCTCCACACCAACAGCCTGCAGCAGCATATGGCGCTGAGGATGCACCAAAGCCTCTTCAGGAGTAATTTTTCCCTCCTGTAACAGCTTTTCTACATAGGTGTGATCCTTTGTTAGCTGCTTAAGCTGATTATCTCTAAAAATATATAGACGACTGTCACCAATGTGGCAGCAGTAGGCCTTATTATCTCCTGGCAGATACAGTGCTGTCATGGTAGTACCCATACCATTATAGCTAGTATTATTTATGGACATTTTATGTACATGTTCGTTGGCTTTACTTAAGGCATCTAAAAGAACAGTCTCTGCATCGCTCTTGTCATCATGACGTAAGCTGTGAGTTGCAGCCTCAAAAGCCTTGATAGTAGAACGACTAGCAATTTCTCCTGCCAAGTAGCCACCCATGCCATCTGCTACAGCAAAAAGATGGGGTTCTCTTATTAGCAGTGAATCTTCATTATTTTCCCTTACTAAGCCAACATGAGTCTTGCTTATTACACGCATTTATTTGTTCCCCTGTTCCTTGGCAAACTTAGCCCGCAGCTGGCCGCAGGCAGCGTCAATATCCTTACCCATTTCCTTGCGCACCGTTGCATTAATACGGTTCTTTTGCAAAATTTTCAAAAAGCGTTCCACAGCTATCTTAGACGGACGCTCAAAGCCCTGCTCCGGCACAGGATTAGCCGGAATAAGATTAACTGTAGCATGCTTATAGCGCAGGAAATTACTTAACAGCTCTGCATCCTGAGGGCTGTCGTTTTTATGCTTCAATAAAATATATTCATATGTTACCTGACGTCCACCAACCTGACTATATGCTTCAGCAGCACCAATAACATCTACGAAGGGAAAGCCCTTCTCCACAGGCATCAGCTCTAAACGCAGGTCAGAACGTACCGCATGAAGGGAAATAGCCAGGTTAATAGGCTTGCCCTCCTCAGCTAAACGTTGAATGCCAGGAATAATACCACAGGTAGAAATAGTCATGTTACGATAGCTCATGAAGCAGGTATCCTCACGATGGAGAAAATCCAGTGCACCTAAAACATTATCATAGTTCAACATCGGTTCACCGCTACCCATAACAACTACACGACTAACCATAGCATTTTTGCTACGCAAGCGCTCATTAAAAAGATACACCTGAGCAATGATTTCTGCTGCGGACAGATTACGCACACAGCCATTTAAGCCGCTAGCACAAAAGGCGCAATGCATATCACAGCCAACCTGACTGGAAACGCACACGCTATAGCCATAATCATGGTGCATCAATACCGTTTCCACAGAATTACCATCAGGTAAACCAATTAACAGCTTACTAGTAAGACCATCAGTAGAGTTTTGCTCACGCAATATCTTAAGCTCTCGCGGTAAAACAGAAAAATTTTCCTCTAAAACAGCAATATCATTTTTGCTCAGATTACGCATCTCTTCAAAATTGAAAACTGATTTTTGATATAGCCACTGAAAAACCTGCTTAGCGCGGAATTTTTTTAAGCCTAAAGCAAGAAAGCGCTCCTCTAGCTCCTTAGGTCCTAATCCAAAAATATCATGCTTTAACATAAGTAAAGTACCTCAATTTATTTATACACAGACTATTTATCAGAATAATCTCTGCTTTTTATTCGCTTTGACGTTTTTCTAGCACACAGATATAGAAACCATCAGTACCATCATTTTGTGGCAGTAGTTGCAGCTCGTCTACCAGCTCCCCTGTAAGCGGATGCTTAAAGGGAACACGCTGCCATTCAGGCTTAACCTGCAAGAACTCCTCTACTAAATAATGGTTTTCTGCCTGTTCAATGGTGCAGGTACTATAAATCAAGCGACCGCCATCTTTAACATAGCGGCAGGCATTGCGCAAAATCTTTAGCTGCAGCGGTGGAAATAGCTTCAGCTCGTTACGTTTTTTACGCCAGCGTGCCTCCGCTCTACGGCGTAAAACACCAAGGCCGGAGCAAGGAGCATCAACTAATACTCTATCAAAGCTTTTACCCCATTCTGGCTTGAAAATTGTGCCATCACTAAGCTGCGGCTTGATGATACTAATGTTTAAGCGCTCTGCATTTTCTGCAATCAGCTTCAGCTTATGCTCATGTACATCACAGGCAATAATTTCACCTTTATTTTCCATCAGCTGTGCCACATGAGTGGTTTTGCCACCAGGCGCACTGCACATATCCAGCACCCTCATGCCAGGCTCTGCACCAACAACAGATCCAACCAACATAGAGCTTTCATCCTGCACATAAAAGGCATTTTCCAGCTTAGCAAATACGCTGCTCAGTGAAGGCATTCTATCACAAACAATACCGTCCTCGCTCCATTTAGATGCATGACATTCTGCGCCGGCCTCCTCCAAATCAGACAAAAGCTGCTGCCTAGTTGTTGTCAGAGTATTAGTACGCATACAAACGGGAGCAGGAGTATTATCAAACTGCAGCAGCTTTTCCACGCCCTCACGGCCGTAGGGACCAAGCCAACGCTTAATCAGCCAGCGGGGATGAAAATACTCTAAGGACAAATAACCAGCATCGTCCTCCTCCGCATCAGGGAACTTAAATTCTCCTGCTGCCTGCTTACGCAACAGACTGCGCAATACTGCGTTAACAAACTTGGCGCTACCCTCATTGCTCAGGCTTCTTGCCAGCTTAACAGCCTCATTACAGGCTGCAGAATCAGGAATTCTATCCATATACAAAAGCTGGTATGCACTGATACGCAGTACGCTTAGAATTTCCTTTTCAATTTTATCCAGTGGTCTGGTAACACATTGCTGCAAATACCAATCAATAGTACCAACAGCCTTGATAGTGCCATATACAAGCTCTGTCAAAAGACGTCGCTCTAAATCATCTAAGGGATTATTACGCAGAAACTTATTAACTGCAATATTAGTATAGGCTCCATCAACAAGCACCTGCTGCACAATAATTGCAGCCGCACTACGAGCATTAACTAGCATTTTTTTTGCCATTAGCTTCCTCTTTATCTAAAAACACTAAAATAGCTTCTTCTAATTTATCAATATCAACACGTGTGTTAAAGCAGGGTCCAAAGGGACGTTCATTGAGTACGCCTAAAACCGGTAACGGGAAAACATCCTGAATACCGCTTGTCAAATCACGTTCACAGGCAACAGCCACAATAGCCTTTGGTCTGGCCTGCTTTACCATTTGCCTTGCCAAGGTACCACCTGTAGCAACTGCTACAGAACAGCCATACTTATGGGCCAGCGCCAGCATAGCGCCAACACTACAACCACCACATTGCTTACAATTTTCTACGTTGCGGGTAATTTTATGCACGCAGGTATCCTTTTGAATACAATGAGGCGTCAAAATCATAATTCTATTGCCTGGTACCTTTACTCTATGCTGCAACACTAAATTATTGCTTACCTCAATAAAGGACTGCTCAATTTTAACTCTGGGAATATTAAAAAGACGACCTAAAACTACCGCAAAGGGAAACAGGATATTAATCGCCTTCCAAGCCCAAAAATAGAACAGCTTCATAATAGGAATACCTAAAAGAGCCATTACAATGCCTACAACACCTGTCATAAGAGCAAAAACAATTGCCATACTAAAGATGCCAAAAATAGCAGGCAGATAACGATGTATTTGTGCCAAGCCAGGCACAGTAACCTTCCAGACAATATAGACCATTACAGCACCAACTAAAGCACTAATGGAGGTCAGGGCCATAAAAATACGTTTCTTGGGTTTAAAAATTGTTTCCGTCATTTTTGGAAAAGATCCTCTTTTATTACTTTTAACATATTTTAGGAATAGAGCTTACGCCTCTGCACCTAAAACATCGCCCTCCTGAACGCCACGTCCATTAATAAATACCTGGGCAGGCATTCTTTTTTTAGATTCAGGCTGAACCTCTAAAATTTCGAGCAAAACGTCACCGCAGGCAACCTTAAAGGTTTTCTTGGACACCTCTACTACAGTACCAGGCACAGCCTTAGCAGTCTCACTAGTAACACGGCTGCACCACAGCTTTAGGCTTTTGCCATTAGGAAGCTTGGTGTAGGTGCTAGGAGCAGGATTAAAGCCGCGAATAAGATTGTGCACCTCAGCAGCAGGCTTAGACCAATCAATTCGCTCCATGCTTCTATCCAGTAAGGTTGCATAGGTTGCTTCAGCATTATTTTGCGGAACTGCCTTTACAGTGCCAGCCTCAAGACCATCAATGGTAGTCAAAAGCAGCTTAGCGCCTTCCTCCATTAATGCGTCATGCAGCTCGCCCATAGTAGTTTCCTCACCAATAGGAACAACAACCTTAGACAGCATATCACCAGTATCCATGCCGATATCCATTTGCATAATAGTTACGCCAGACTCCTTTTCGCCCTTAATTATAGCGTACTGGATGGGAGCAGCACCACGATACTTAGGCAGTAAAGAAGCATGAACATTAATGCAGCCATATTTAGGCATCTCTAAAATAGCCTTAGGCAAAAATTGACCAAAGGCAGCAACTACGATTAAATCTGGATTAAAGCTTTGCAGCAGGTCAATAACCTCCTGATCCTTAACCTTTAATGGCTGATGAACCTCAAAGCCGTGCTCTAAAGCATACTCCTTTACAGGAGTCATCAGCATTTTATTGCCACGTCCCTTCGGACGGTCTGGCTGAGTAAACACTGCGACAATTTCATGCTTGCCGCTTTCAGTCAGCGCCTTTAAGCTGCCAACTGCAAAATCAGGAGTTCCCATAAATACAATACGCATAGTGTGCTCCTTTCTTATCTAACAACATCAGTAGGCTTTTCTTTTTGCTTAGGAGTAATGGTTTGGGCTTTATCAATAAAAAGAACACCCTCTAAATGATCCAGCTCGTGCTGAACAGCAATTGCCAGCAGTCCGTCAGTTTGAAGCAGCATTCTTTCACCAGTGCGGTCAGTATATTCGCACTCAACATACTCAGCACGTTCAACCTCACCTTCATAATCAGGTACGGATAAGCAGCCCTCGCCGCCAACAACACTGCCTTCTTTTTTAACAATAACAGGATTAATCATTTCATAAACGCCTTCGCCTACGTCAATAACCACAACACGCTTAGAAACACCAACCTGAGGAGCTGCCAAGCCAACGCCATCAGCAGCATACATGGTCTCAGTCATATCCTTCAATAAACGAACCAGTTTTTTATCAATGCGCTCCACAGGAGCAGCAACTTTACGCAGCACCGGATCACCAGCAACTACAATTTTTAATTTTGCCATAAAAAAATCCTCCTTAAAAATACTCTATCTGAAAATTGGGACAAAAAGTCCACTTTACTATCCTAACATAGTATTATACCACAAATTCCCATGCTGTTGCACACTTAAGCAAAAGAAAAAGCAGATAGCACGAAGCTATCCGCTGAATTACAATTTCATTTATAAATATTTATGGAATATATGTGTGATGTTATCATAACATCACAATTTTGAAAATTTACAATCGCCCTGCTCGTCATTACGATAATCCAGGCAATAATAAATAAAGTTAACCAACAGCACCATCATAAGTAGCATTATGCCTAAAGGTATCAACAATGCTTAAAATATCTAACAACTGCGGTACTTCAAAAATGTCTGTCATTGGCCTTGGCTCAGTAAAGGGTGGATTCATAAGCACCTGCTTAGTTTCAACATAGCCATTAACCTTAATATAATCAACTATTTTATTCATAAAAACAATCTGATTCTGGTTTAAATGATTACTATTGATAAAATCAGCAAAAGCTTCTCTAATAGCCTCCTCATCCATACCCGCAATAGTGCGGATTAAGATACCTAAAGGAGTTACACCAAACTCGCGCTTATAATCATCCTTGCTGCCCAAATCATTGTACAGAATATCCTCTAGTTTTTTGTATTCCTCTCCTGTCAAAGGCTTGTTATGCGTTAGCTTAAAAATAGCCAAAGAATTTTGTTCATTTCTATATAACGATTAACCTTTTGTCTATAGTTAACAAAAACATCTTCTTCCTCTAAGCGTTCACCTTCGTTGCTATCAATGACCTCGTCATGAATCCCTTCAAATATTATAGGCCCCTTACCTGGCTCAATTATAAACTGAATTAAATCGCGCAAATCTTGACGAGTTTTTTCCAAAGTAAGCAAATCAATACCTTTCCAATCGGGAGTATTCACGATTTTAATCTCAGCTATTTTTTTACCTACATGAGGTATACCGCTTTTTTGTTCCAATAATTGTGCCGTTTGCTGCAGTCTATCTTTAGCACGTTTAAACTTATTGCCTTCCTCGATATCTAGCATTAAGCCATACATCAAATTATCAAAACGCTTTGCGTATTCATCCTTTTCTGGATTAACAACCAGTTTGGCAATTTCCTTTTTAAGCTCGTTCACAGACATTCCTGACAAATAATCAAACTCTGCAATATTGCTATATTTTTCCACCCATTTACGTTTTAAGCGTACAGCAACAACCTCACTATTAAGATTAGCAATTTGATTATGACAGGTTTCTACTAATTGCTTACGAAAGTTTCTACACTCTTCGCTACTGTAATCAGCCCCCTGCATGAGCTCAATCAATCTGACTTGCTTATTAAAAATAGCTTCTGTCAAACTAAGCACTTCGCCAGAGCCAAACTCTTTGTTTGCTGTTGTTTTGAAGTATTCAAAGTTTTGACCATAATCAAAAATCAAAAAATACTTCTTGCCAACATATTCTCCATCTTTTGAATCAACACAATTCAAATTAGGACACAAACGAGTTCCACGACCAATCATTTGCCAGAACTTAACCTTGCTACGAACTTTTTTGAAGAATACTAAATTGACAACCTCAGGAACGTCAATACCTGTATCCATCATATCAACGGAAACAGCTATTTGCGGCTCTTTATCAGCTATCTTAAATTCGTCAATAATTGTTTGTGCATAATCATCATCACAAACAACACGCTTAGCAAAATGACCTTTGTAATGCGGATACATCTTATCAAATTGCTCAACTATTAGCTGCGCATGTTTTTTATTTTCAGCAAAAATAATTGTTTTGCCTAATTTATCGCCACCATTAGTCTTAATGCCTCTAGTCATAAGATCATCAAGCACCATCTTAATGGTGTGGGTTGCAAAAACATTCTTATCTATTTTTGATTCAGCAATATAATCAGGAATATCTCCATCCTCAAAAGCCGCATCATAACGAGCTTGCTCCTCTGGTGTAAGATCATCACGCCTAATGCCACCACTTATAAAAGAAGTCTTAACCTCATAATTATAGTAATCAACTAAATATCCATCCTTAACAGCAGTTTGATACTCATAAGCAAATGTAGGAACATTATCCTCCATCTCAAAGAAAGCATATGTATTTGTATCAACCTCTGTTTTAGGAGTTGCAGTAAGACCCACAAGCATAGCATCAAAATAATCAAAAATTACTCTATATTTATTAAAAATACTACGATGCGCTTCGTCAATTATAATCAAGTCAAAGTGTGCAGGCGAAAACATTCTGCTGCCATCCTTAGATTTTTTTTCGTCAATAGCACCTAAAATAGTAGGATAAGTTGAAAAAACAACACGTGCAGAATAATCCTCTTTGTTATGGCAAAGATTGCATAAAGACATATGAGGCAAATATTCCTTAAACGCATCTCTAGCCTGCTTAACAAGCGCAGTTCTATCAGCTAAAAATAATACATTGGTTATGTGACCTGCTTTAGAAAGAACATCTACTAAACTAGCAGCAGTTCTAGTTTTACCAGTACCTGTTGCCATAACCAGCAACTTCTTGCGGAAACCTTTATTTACATTATCACACACAGCACGAATAGCTTCCATCTGATAATAACGCCCTGTAATTTCCTTATCTATATCAATAGTATTAGGATTTTTAGTTTTTTCACGTCTATTCATAAGCTTTTCCATATCAGCTTTGCTGAATACAGAACTTACAAGACGAGGCGGTGCTTCTAAATCATTCCAAAAATAAGTTTCAAAGCCATTGGTATAGAAGATAAAAGGTCTGCGTTTAAATTGGCGCTCTAAAGCATCAGCATATAGCTTAGCCTGTTGTTTACCTTTATTGGCATCCAAAGAAGTTCTTTTAGCCTCTACAATAGCCAAAGGATAACCATTATCTCCCCAAAGCACATAATCTACATATCCTTTTTGACCAAGGATATTGTTCATATCAGTAACTTCAAACTCTTCAGAAACATTTTGCCCCTTACCGCTAATAATCCAATCCATCAGCTCCAAGTCCAAATCAATATATCTCTTTCGAGTTTCAAACTCTGTAATTTTTTCAGGATTAAAGTTTCTTTGCTGCTTGTTAGACTCCTTGGCGGCAGTCAGCTCCGATGCCATTTTAGCTAGCTTAGCTTCCATAGCCTTAATCTTAGCATCTTTTTCACCTAAAAGACTTTCCTGCTCTTTAATCTTTATTTCATCCAAAACCACACGCTCTTGCGGAATAGCCTTTTCATCAAAAACACGTTCCTCATAATCCGCACCATAACAATAATCAATCCATTGGATAAAATCAAACAAACCCTTTAAAGCAAAGACAGCATCATCATTACGGATAAGTTTTTCTGTATGTACAGCCATATTACCAAGCTTTGTAATATAAAGCAGAGGCTCCCAGGTTTGTTTATCAAGAGCAAACCTAAAGCTAGGCTCATGGATAAGAGCCTGCAAATTATCTCTATACGGCATAACCATCTCCGTATCAGCAGCATAAACCCACTTAACAGCAAGCTCCATAGCCTTACGACAACCAATAACACACATGGTAGTGCTGGTTGCATAAACCTTCTCCGCCTCTATCGCAGACGCAGCAAACATATTATATGCATTTTGTTCTTGTAAAAAACTAAAATTAGACATAAGACTTCTCCCTTTATGAATAATTTTGTATATACACTATCTATCACAAAACAATTATACATAGTTATTATACCATATTTTCTTAATAATTAATAACAATAGCTCATAGCAATGCGTAAATTTCGATTTGTTGACCTCTTCCACAAAGTCTGCAAATTGGTTTTGAAGGTCGAGGGGTGGGATAACACCTTTTAGCATTTTTATTTTCCCTTGGAATAAATTTGATTGTGATGATGCTGTCTTATTACTGTTGATTTGTTCCTGCAAGTAATCCGAAACAATCATGTACTCTGCAAATACGGGATTTATTTCAGCTTTAAATCTTAGTAAAGCAACACTTCTAACCATTTGAAATTTTATATCTTTAGTAATCGCACAACATCTTCCAACAGAACCAGAACAGGACAACAGTACATCTCCTATCATTGGTTGTATTCTTTTACTAATTCTCTCATATTCTACCTCATCAATATAGTCAATATCATTTAATTGTAGTGAATGATTCAATACATTTCTAGCCGATAACAAATAAATACCATTATCTGTTCTTCTTGGTGTAGAATGTTCTCCATCTGTTATCAACAAAGTTAAATCCTTAAAGAATTTGACTTCCCATTTTTTATCATTCAATTTCAAATCTCCAAACAACTCTAAAAACCGTGATTTTATAAGTAATTCCAAATCATTCAGTTGTTTATTATAACAATCGCATAAATTATCTACTTTATCCAAAACACTTATAATATCTTTTTGCACTTCCTTATCTGGCACTGGAATATATAGTTGTTTCAATGCAGAAACATTAAAACTAGCTTGATTTACTGATTTTTTCGTTATATTAGGTATTTGGTGTATAAATCTATTAGAATTAAAGAAATAGTAGGCATATTTAGGTATTAATCTCTCATCACAACGCAAAACCAACAAATTCATACCATGTATAATTTTTTCACTATCTAAATTTTCATAAATAGCAGTTTTCCCTAAATGTTTTTCACTATTAATATGTGACATAAGAATATCGCCATCTTGCAATATATAGTCATCATACTCACCATTATCTACAACATCAGCATATCCCATTTTATTTCTATCTACAACTCTAGATGAAATCGTTTCTATGCGAGTTATTGGTAACCCGCTAGCACCTTCTGTTTGCTTTATGGATGCTCCATTTCTTATTAATAAAAAAACATCTCCTACTTTCGCCATCTCACAGCATCTCCTTCAACACAGCCAAATCAGCTTGCATAGTTTTCATTCTTTCTTCAATACGTGCTATGATTTCTTCTGTTGGCGGATATTCTTCTGCCACGTACTCAACCTTTTTGTACTTGTTGATGGAGAGGTCGTAGTCGTTGTCTACAATTTCTTGTTTAGGTACAAAGAAGCTCTTCTCTGTGCGTTCACGGTTTTGCTCTGCTTCTAAATTGTGGAAGCGTGCAATGATGTCCGGTATGTCGTTTTCTTTAATAGGAGTGCGTTTGTCGTCAAGGCTTAATCCGTCTGCCTGCATGTCATAGAACCACACATTTTCTGTGCCACCTGCACCTGTTTTAGTAAAGATTAGTACTGCAGTAGAAACGCCTGCATACGGTTTAAATACGCCAGAGGGCATAGAAATTACAGCTTGTAGCATATGATTTTCTACAAGCTCTTTACGCATAGATTTATGTGCCTTGGAACTGCCCTGTTTTATTTTCCCAAATTTATTGTGCAGATGCTTGCTGCGGACGAGCAATCA
>USBG01000050.1 GCA_900552855.1 uncultured Phascolarctobacterium sp.
AATTGCAACAGTAAGATAAAAAGATGTCATTTTTTAACCTCCACGAGTTCAACATCAGACTTGTAAAGTTTTATTTGTTCTAGCAAGTAGCTGTCAGGTTCTGAACCTGAGATGGCACGATAGTACTTGTTTCCAACTTTGAGGATAGCGCCATCTGTAGTAGTAGAAGTATTGACATAAACCTTGCTCTTATCAACGTCAAGATTTTTAGACACAACCTCGATAAAGTGAAGAGATGCTCTAAATTGGTCGTTGTTAGATTGATTGCTTTGGAAATTACTGATAGCAATTAGAACCACGGCAACTAAGGTTAAAATAGAAATAATAGAGAGTTCACGAAACTTAGTATCATGGCGTTCTTTGAAGGCTTTAAAAGCAAATACACCGGTCACTAAAATAAGTCCTGCAGTAATGGCAACCATAACCCAGTTTTGTTGGCTAATCTGACTTAGCACATAGTCATAGGAATAGAATTTCATTGAGAGATTTCCTTTCATAATATCAATAACATTATAGGTTAAAAAGTCTTTAAATTCAATCAATCTATCCGAAAAATGAAGGAATGAGTAGGATTCTTAAAGGAAATTTGCTATTGAAATGACTTGCAGCCATTAAGCCAAAATCTTATGATTTCTTTAAGGACTCTGTTGATATTTTCACAAATTATGCTTATAATTGAGGTAATTACTCGTCAAAGTCTGTTTGTGATTTGCTGATGATGGAGCTTACTGGCTATAGGTGATTTTTGGAACATCCGCTTTAAAGTGGAACTGATTCATTTATCATGATGTGAGTAATCATCTATGTTAAGACATAGATTTTGAGTCTATTCATTCTTATATAAGGAGTTTTTATGATTGGCTTGATAAGTAGTGTACGCAAGAATAGTTTGGCAGAGTCTGCTGGTATTAAGGCTGGCGAAAAGCTGTGCGAGATTGATGGCGTACAAGTCAAAGATATAATTGAATTAAGCTTTTATACTACTGATGACCAGGTTGACTTGCTAATTGAGAATGAAGCTGGTGAACGACGTCATGTAGTTATTGAAAAATATCCTGATGAGGATCTTGGCCTTGAATTTGAATCTGCTGTTTTCGACAAGGTGAAAACCTGCTATAATAAGTGTATTTTCTGCTTTGTTGATCAGATGATTCCCGGTATGCGTCCTGGTCTTTATGTTAGGGATGATGATTACCGTTTATCCTTTCTGTACGGTAACTTCATTACTTTAACTAATATGAAGGATGAGGATTTTGAACGTATTATTTCTACTCATATGAGTCCCTTATACGTTTCTGTGCACGCAACAGATCCTCAGGTACGCTGCAAGATGATGAATAACCGTTTTGCAGGCGAGCTCTTAGATAAGCTGCAGCGTCTGTTAGATGCAGGTATTCAGGTGCATACTCAAATTGTTTGTTGTCCTGGATATAATGATGGTGAGGTCTTAGCAAAAACCTTTGCTGATTTATATTCTCGTCATCCTGGTGTATTAACTATGGCTGTTGTACCAGTTGGCCTTACTAAAAATCGTGCAGAATTGCATGAGCTGCGTGGCTTTACTAAGGAAGAAGCTGCAGCTGTTGTTGAGCAGGTAACTGCTTGGCAGAAGCAATGTCGTCAGGAAACTGGAGCATCTTTTGTATACCTTGGTGATGAGTTTTATCTTCTGGCTGATAAAGATGTTCCGCCAGCTGAATGGTATGATGGCTTCCCACAGCTTGAAAATGGCATTGGACTTACTCGTAGCTTCTTAGAAGAGTGGGAAGATACTATTGCCAAAATGGGCGAGGTTAAGGGAGCTCCAGATGCGTTTATTCCCATTGGTGAAGGTGCCTATAAGGTGCTGAAGCCATTAATGGACGACTTTAATAAACGTATGGGTACCAACCATGAATTTTATCCGGTTGCCAACAAATTTTTTGGTGGTAGAGTAAATGTTACTGGTCTTTTGACTGGTGGCGATATTTTGCAGGCGGCAAAAGAGGGAAAAAGGGTTATTCTTCCTGCTGTTGTCCTAAATAAGGATGAATTATTTTTGGATGATATGTCGTTTGAAGAGTTTAAAAAGGCCTGTCCTGTTAAGGTAGAGGTTGCTGTAGGTGCAAAGGAGCTTTTACATTATTTAGTGGAAGGATAAGGTGATTATATGCTGCAGGTATATACTGGAACTGGCAAGGGAAAAACTACTGCTGCCTTGGGCGTAGCTTTTCGTGGAGCTGGTTATGGCTTAAAAACACTGATGCTGTCCTATTTAAAGGATGACCCTGAATATGGTGAGGCTAAGGCAGCAAGTATGCTTCCCAGCTTCAAATTGGAGCAGGTTGGTAGAGATGCTTTTGTCAATTTCCAAAATCCTGACCCTGTTGATTTAAAAATGTGTAGGGATGGCTGGGAAAGAGCAAAGCAAGCAATCGTCAATAAAGAAGCAGATATCATTATTTTAGATGAGCTGAATATTGTTCTGGCTACTAAAATGCTGCCAACGGAAGAAATAGTTGATTTTCTGAAAGCGCATAAACAGAATTTAGAAATCATTACTACTGGTCGTGGTGCTCCAGAGGAGCTTATAAAGGCCGCGGATTTAGTAACTGATATGCAGGAGGTAAAGCATTACTTCCATAAGGGAGTTTCTTCCCGTAATGGTATTGACCATTAAAATTAAACTGCTCGTTGTGAGTTAAAATATGTTAGAAAAGGAGTAATAAGACATGGCAAAACCTATTGTTGCTATAGTTGGACGTCCTAATGTTGGCAAATCCACATTGTTTAATATTTTTGCTAATAGCAGGATTTCCATTGTTGAAGATACTCCCGGTGTTACACGTGACAGACTTTATGCTGTTGCAGAATGGCTTGATAATGAATTTATGATGGTTGACACCGGCGGTATTGAAATTATGAATGCGGATGCTATTGCAGTATCCATCCGTCAACAGGCACAGATTGCAATTAGAGAGGCAGATGTAATTCTGTTTGTATGCGATGCTCGTGCAGGTATTACTACTGAAGATGAAGAGGTTGCACGCCTTTTGCGTCAATCTAAAAAGCCTATTGTTTTAGCAATTAATAAAGCAGACTCTCCTAAGCAGGAGATGAATATTTTTGAATTCTACAATCTTGGTATTGGTGAGCCTATTCCTGTATCTGCTAGTAACCATTTAGGATTGGGCGATTTGCTTGATGCTGTCGTTGAAAAGTTCCCTGATGCTAATGCCGCAGGTGAAATGGAAGACGATGACGAAATTAAGGTTGCTCTTATCGGTCGTCCTAACGTAGGCAAATCTTCTATTTTTAACGCATTGGTGGGCGAAGAACGTTCCATTGTAAGTGATGTAGCAGGAACCACTCGCGATGCTATTGATACTCCAGTAGTACGCAATGGTCAACGCTATCTGTTCATTGATACTGCAGGTATGCGCCGTAAGGCTAAGGTTGATGAGCCTATTGAAAAATATAGTGTAATGCGTTCCTTGCGTGCTGTAGACCGTAGTGACGTTGTTTTAATGGTATTTGATGCTGTAGAAGGCGTAACTGAGCAGGATAAGCGTATTGTCGGTTATGCACATGAGGCAGGCAAGGGCGTTATTCTAGTTGTTAACAAATGGGATTTGTATGACAAGGATAATACTTCTACCTTGCGCTATACTGAAACACTGCGTAAGGAGCTGGTATTCCTTCAATATGCTCCTGTAGTATTTGTTTCTGCAATGACTAAGCAGCGTATTCATCGTTTGCCTGAGGTTATCTCCTACGTTGCAGAGCAGAATGCAATGCGTATTGCAACTAGTGTTCTTAATCAGGTTATTGCTGATGCAGTTGCAATTAATCCCACACCTACAGAAAAAGGCGTGCGTTTGAAGATTCTTTATGTAACTCAGGTTAAGATTAAGCCGCCTACATTTGTTATTTTTGTTAATGCTCCTGAAGCAATGCATTTCTCCTATGAGCGTTATCTGGAAAACAAGCTGCGTGAAGCATTTGGTTTTGAGGGTACACCCATACATTTAATCATTCGCGGTAAAAACGAGGATGAATAGTAGATAAGAAGAACGGGTGATAAAATATGATCAGTGAAGTAGGAATCTTACACTATGTCCTAGGGTTTCTCCTAGGCGTTGTCTGCGGTTCAGTTCCCAGTGGCTTATGGATTGTAAAGGCCTTTTTTGGAATTGACATTCGCGAGTATGGCAGCAAAAACATTGGTACGACTAATGTTTTTAGAACAGTAGGCAGTAAAACAGCTCTGCTGGTTTTAATTGCTGACATGGTTAAGGGTATTGTAGCAGTAGCTATCGTACATTACGTTTTCAATAGTCCCTATTTAGATGTAGCTACGGCTTTAGGTGCTTTGCTGGGTCATAACTATTCCATATTTTTGGGCTTTAAAGGTGGCAAAGGTGTTGCAACTGGTTTAGGTATTTTGGTTTTCCTTTTGCCTAAAACATCAGGTGCAGTATTGTTGCTTTGGATTATTGTAGTAGCCTTAACTCGTTATGTTTCTTTGGCATCAATCTTGGCAGCTATTCTTACACCTATAGCAAGCTGGTATTTTGGTTATCCATTACCTTACATTGCTTTGTGCGTGGTAGCTGGTATGAATGTTGTTGTACGTCATAAGGAGAATATCTCTCGTCTTATGAATGGTACAGAAAGTAAGATTAAACCAGGTAATGCAAAGGACTTCAAAAAATAATATGCAATTTTAAGGGAACGGCTTCGGTCGTTCCTTTTTTATGTTTTAGTGGATATTTATAGGTTATGAGTACTAACATTAAATTATTTCAACTAAGCAATAGCATATAGAGAAAAAGTAACAATATTATAATAAAGTTGAGTACAATATATAAAATATAGGATGTTGGAGAAAAGAAACTATTAAAAATTTACGCATTTACTGCATTGATATAATAAAACAGAATAACGCATTAAGGCAGTACTAATAATAAGAATTAATCAAACACGCTAGAGTACACAATATTTTAATTAATGAAAGTGTTAACCTGTTACAGTTTATACAATTAGAATAAAGGTAATAATATAAGCGTAATAATAAAATTTGACAAAATAGAGTATTCTATATATTTTATATGTTGTCATATATGGTACTACAAACCAGTAAATGTCTTTCGAAAGTTACATTAAAACGTTAAAGTGTAACATGTATGACTAAATATACCGGTAAAATTAATTTTCATCTTAGTTACAAAAAATCATTTGTACATTTTACAAGAACAGTGCTATAATATATCAAGAATTATTCCACAGATAAGGAGGACATGTACAATGACTGATAAATCTACTTTTTATTTAGTTCGCGAGGAAATTTTACCTGAGGCGATTAAGAAAACTATTAAGGTTAAAGAAATTTTAAAGCGTGGTGAGATCAAAACCATTAACGAGGCTGTTGAAAAAATGGGTTTGAGCCGTAGCGCGTACTACAAATATAAGGATTTTGTTTTTCCGTTTTATGAAGCAAGCAAAGAAAAAATCATTACCTTATCTTTGCTGTTAGAGCACAAATCTGGCGTATTGTCTAAGGTTCTGAATACTGTTGCTGATGATTCCGGTAGCATTATGACTATTAACCAAGGGATTCCTCTACAAGGTGTAGCTAATACCACTATTTCTATTGAGACTAAAAACCTTACTGTTGATTTAGAGGCTTTGTTGGATAAGCTGCGTATGATTGACGGAGTTAAACGTTTGGAAGTTTTAGGTCAAGTATAATAAGTAAAAGAGCCTGTGGTGGAGGGTCGTATGAAAGAAGTTATTAATGTTGGCCTTTTAGGTGCTGGTACTGTTGGTGGCGGTCTCCTGAAGGTTATGGAAATGAATGCTGACATTATTGAGAAGAAGGTTGGCGTACCTGTTCGCATTACTAAGGTGTTGGACCGTCATCCAGAGAGGGTTCATCAGGAGTTTGGCGATAAATATCAAGTTGTAGATAATGCTGATGATATTTTAAATGATGCTGACATCGACATAATTGTAGAACTTTTAGGACGCGAGCATCCTGCGAAGGAATATATTGCACAGGCTTTAACAAATGGTAAAAATGTCGTTACTGCCAACAAGGACGTAGTGGCTCGTTACGGTGCAGAGCTGTTTCCATTAGCTGCAGAGCATAATGTTGATTTTATGTTCGAAGCTAGTGTTTGCGGCGGTATTCCTATTATTCAACCTCTAAAAACAAGTATGGCCGCTAATAAGATTACCTCTGTTATGGGCATTGTTAATGGTACTACTAACTATATGCTTTCTAAAATGACTGCAGACCATCTTAGCTATGCAGCAGTTTTGAAGGAAGCACAGGCAAAGGGATATGCGGAGTCAGATCCTACTGCAGATGTTGGTGGTTTAGATGCTGCTAGAAAAATTGTAATTTTGGCTTCCATTGCCTTTAATACCAGAGTCAGCCTTGATGATGTTGAAGTAGAGGGTATTGAAAGCATTGAGGCCTGTGATATTAAATATGCTAATGATATGGGATATGCTGTTAAGCTTTTAGCTATAGCTAAAAATGATCCTAAGTATGGTATAAGTGTGCGTGTCCATCCCACTATGCTGCCATTAGATCATCCGTTGGCAGGAGTTAATGGCGTATACAATGCTGTTTTTGTAAATGGAGATGCCATTGGTGAGGCTATGTTCTTAGGCCTTGGTGCAGGCAGAATGCCCACTGCTAGTGCTGTTTGCGGTGATGTTATTGATATTGCACGTAATATTAAGCATGGTCTTACTAATCGTATTAATTGCACCTGCTTCGAAGAGAAGCGTATTTGCCCGCCAGAAAAAGTAGAGGCGCCTTGTTATATTAGAATGCAGGTTTTAGATCAGCCTGGTGCGTTAGCGGCTATTGCTGCAGCCTTTGCGGCACAAAATGTTAGTCTGCGTAATGTAATCCAAATGAATGAGCCTAATAAACAAACAGAGATTGTAGTTATTACTCATAATGTTGCTGAAACAAGCCTCAATATGGCCTTGCAGATTTTAGATGTCTTGCCTGTAGTGGACAAGGTATGCTGTGTAATTCGCGTAGAAGATAGCAATCTGGCGTAAGGAGTGAGTTGTATGAATAAGGTTACGATTCAGGTTCCTGCAACCTCTGCTAACTGTGGTTCTGGCTTTGACACTCTTGGTCTGGCCTGCAGTTTGTATAATGAAGCAACCTATGAAATTACGCCTACTAAAGGATTTCAGCTAGATGTAGTAGGTGAGGGATCAGAATATTTGAAGCCCTTTGGTCGCAATCTAGCATTTTCTAGCTTTTTTAGAGTTTGGAATGCAATTACTGGTGGCGAGCGTATAGGATTAAAGGTTTCTATGGTTAATAGAATTCCTATGTCTCGTGGACTAGGTAGCAGTTCTAGTGCTATTGTAGCAGGTCTTTATGCAGCTAATTGCTTGTGCGATAACTATTACACTAAAGATCAGCTGTTGGAGATTGCTACTGAAATTGAAGGCCATCCTGATAATGTTGCTCCAGCTCTTTATGGTGGCTTTACCATTAGCTATATGAATGGGCAAAAGGCACAAAGTCTTAAAGTGTTGCCAGCTAAGCCTTTAAAATTTGTTGCTGTTGTTCCAGATAGTAAACTACCAACTGTTTTGGCTCGTCAGGCTATTCCTCAAACTGTACCTCATCATGATGCTGTTTTTAATGCATCTCGTTCTGCTTTACTAGTGGGTGCATTGATGAGTGGCAATTATGAATATATAGGTGAAGCTTTGGAGGATAAGCTGCATCAGCCGTACAGAGCACATCTCATTCCTGGATTATATGATGTTTTTGAGGCGGCTAAGAAGGCTGGTGCTTATAATGCAATTATAAGTGGAGCTGGTTCTACAGTTATGGCTTATGCTGATCCTGATGCTGATTGTGAGGGAATTGCAAAAGCAATGCAGGATGTTTTTGCAGCAAGAAAAGAAAATTCAAAATTTTTTATTTTAGAGCTTGACAAAGACGGTGTTAAAAGAGTATAATAGTTTTCGTCAGTTGGTTACACAACAATGACTACCCTAACTATTAAGGAACTTCAAAAAGGTTTGAAAAATTCTTAAAAGAGAGTTGACAAACAAAACGAAGTCTGGTATAATAGTTTTTGTGATTCGGGGCGTGGCTCAGCTTGGTAGAGCGCTTCCTTGGGGTGGAAGAGGTCGTGGGTTCGAATCCCGCCGCTCCGACCAACTCGGATCGATGGCCTTTACGGATTTCCGTAAAGGCCTTTTTTATGTTTAAATTTAATACATGCTGTAGTAAGCTATATAATTACTTTAATAGCTTATAGCTGGGAGGTCAACAAATGATTAGAACACTGGATTTTATTTGCAGTGAATGTCAGGAGCATTTTGTTCCTGGTGACAAGCTCTATTATCGCGATAATTATATGTCCAATAGTATTAGAGATACCAAATTTATTTGCCCTGCTTGTATTGAAAAATGGATTGAGAAATGGCATATTAAAGATGCAAGCTTCCATGAAGCCGATTATGTGCTGACCGTAGATATTGAACTGGAGGACGGCTCATTTTACAAAAATATGGATTGTACTCCTATTGATGAAACTGAAACTGTTGTTATTGGGGAGGATATTCCGGAGGCAGCGCAAAGATGCTTATATACATACTATGCTGATTGGGATAAAGAGCGTAAGGCTCATATCCTCAAGGATTGTATTTTTAATGATGAATTTATGCGTACTACTGTAACCTGTGAAACCTATGGGGGCGAAAGGTTTGAAAATGTGGCATTCCGCTTTACTATGCGTGGTGAGCTGCAAACTGAGGTGCCGATGCCGGACTATATTAGGGAACAGGTTGTAGACGCTTATAAGCTTTATGAAGCACAAAATCAAGAATAATAGGGGGACCTTATGCAGGAATTATTAGACAAGATTGAAAAACGACGTACATTTGCCATTATCTCTCACCCTGATGCAGGTAAAACTACCTTGACTGAAAAGCTGTTGCTGTATGGTGGAGCTATTCATTTGGCAGGCTCCGTAAAAGCTAGAAAAAGCAATAAGCATGCAGTTTCTGACTGGATGGAGATTGAAAAACAACGTGGTATTTCTGTTACCTCCTCTGTACTGCAATTTGACTATGATGGTTTCCGTGTAAATATTTTGGATACCCCTGGTCACCAGGACTTTTCTGAGGATACTTATCGTACACTGATGGCTGCAGATAGTGCAGTAATGCTTATTGATGCTGCTAAGGGTATTGAGCCACAGACTAAGAAGCTGTTCTGGGTTTGCCATCGCCGTCATCTGCCTATCTTTACCTTTGTTAATAAACTGGACCGTTACGGCCGTAATCCCTTTGATTTAATGGATGAACTGGAAAAAATCTTAAATATTCGTGCTTATCCTGTAAACTGGCCTATTGGTATTGATGGACAATATAAAGGTGTATATGATCGTTTAAAAAACACAATTCAGCTTTTTGAAGAGGACGGAAGCCATGGTGCTAAGATTATGAAATCCACCACTGGTTCTTTAGACGATCCTAAGATTAGAGAAATGCTGGGTGACGAGCTGTACGAAAACCTGTGCAATGATATTGAGCTGTTGGATATGGCAGGCGATGAATTTGATATTGAAAAGGTTAATGCTGGTGAGCTCACGCCTATGTTCTTTGGTTCTGCTATGACCAACTTTGGTGTGCAGCCTTTCCTTGAAAAATTCTTGGAGCTGTCTCCTAAGCCACAGCCAAGAGCACTGATTGATGGTACAATGATGTCACCTGACAATGAAAATTTCTCTGCTTTTGTGTTCAAGATTCAGGCGAACATGAATCCCGCACATCGTGACCGCATTTCCTTTATGCGTATTTGCTCTGGCGTATTTGAAAAGGGTATGAGCGTTTATCACAAACAGTCTAATAAAATGATTAAGCTTTCTCAACCGCAGCAATTTTTGGCTCAGGAGCGCACAATTGTAGAAAAAGCTTATCCTGGTGATATTATTGGTGTGTTTGATCCTGGTATCTTTGGTATCGGCGATTCCTTAAGTGATAACAGCATGAAGTTACAGTTTGAAGATTTCCCTGTATTCCCGCCCGAAATCTTCGCTCGTGTACAGCCTAAGGATTCTTTGAAGCGCAAGCAATTTGAAAAAGGTATTATTCAGCTTTCACAAGAGGGTGCAATCCAAGTATTTAAGCAAGAGGGCGTTGGTCTGGAAAGCTTTATAGTTGGTGTTGTCGGCGTACTGCAGTTAGAGGTATTGGAGTATCGTCTCAATAATGAATACAGTGCTCAACTGCTGATGAATCAGCTTCCTTATTCTGTAGCTCGTTGGGTTTACGCTGAGAAGAAGGAACAAATTGAAAATATTAAAGGATTAGACAATGGTATGCTGGTTTCCTTGTAAACAACGAGTGGTCTCTTAATTGGATTCTTGAGCGTAATCCTGGCATCCAGTTCTTAACGGTGCCTGCTGATGTCGAAAAAATTTGATTTAGAAAAAGAGCTTAGAACAACACAATACCGTATTCCCGGTAAAAAATTTACCTTATCACAGCAAATTGTTATCTTGATTTCTTTGGTTGTGTGTATTGCACTGCTGCCGGCATCTATCTTTACTACTCAAAGAGTTGTAAAGGTAATCTATGACCGTGTCAGCATTAATGCAGTTAATATTAATAACATTTTATGCAATTCAATTGAAATCAAAGACGGATTGAAATCATCCAATGTAGCAGTAAGTCCAGCTGTTGATAAAATGATGGCCGACTATGTCAATGATGTAGATAGCTCTGATGAAGCTGGTGTAGCCATCTATGACAAAAACAAAACCTTGCGTGTTCTTTATAATCCAGGTGGTTTAAAGGAGTTTGAGCATAGTGCTTATGCTCTAGTTAACAAATACGCTGTTTTTAACAGAATTACCTGGAAGGAAAATTATTCCATTCCTAATAAGGCGTTTGGCTATGTTTATGATAATAACAATCAGGTTATA
>USBG01000051.1 GCA_900552855.1 uncultured Phascolarctobacterium sp.
ACTCCGGAAATGATATTAAATAAGGTAGAAAGGGTTTTGAATAAGAATGCCTGAAGAATTTGATATAAGAGCAAGTCGCATTGACAGCGACAAAGAGTTTGAGCGTGCCTTGCGTCCGTTAGAGTTTGATGACTTTAACGGTCAGGAGAAGATTATTGAAAATCTCCGAATTTTTGTCCAGGCGGCAAAGATGCGTGGCGAGGCGCTTGACCATACATTATTATATGGCCCTCCAGGGTTGGGAAAGACAACGCTGAGCAACATCGTTGCTAATGAGTTGGGGGTAGGCTTTAAGGTAACTTCCGGTCCTGTTCTTGACAAGCCTGGTGATTTGGCTGGAGTCCTTACCTCTCTTGAGGAGAATGATGTCCTGTTCATTGATGAGATTCACCGACTTAATCCAGTTGTTGAGGAATACCTGTATTCTGCAATGGAGGATTATGCGTTAGATATTATTATCGGTAAGGGGCCTGCTGCTCGAAGCGTGCGTCTTGATTTGCCTAAATTTACCTTGATTGGTGCAACAACACGTTTAGGTGCCATTGCAGCACCGCTTAGGGACCGTTTTGGTGTGCAGTGTCGTCTAGAGTTTTACAAGCCTGAGGAGCTGCAATTTATTATTACTCGTGCTGCAGAAATTTTAGGCGTACAGATTGACCCTGAGGGTGCGGCAGAGATTGCTCGTCGTAGTCGTGGTACTCCTCGTATTGCTAACCGTCTTTTAAAGCGTGTCCGTGATTTTGCCCAGGTTTTGGGTGCAGAGTGTATAACAAGACAGCTGGCTGATGAAGCTCTGGCAAAGCTGGAGGTTGACCGTATGGGCTTTGACCGCAGCGACAGGCGTATTTTGACTACTATTGTGAAAACCTTTGGCGGTGGTCCTGTAGGTATTGAAACAATTGCAGCGGCTGTAAGTGAGGAGTCTAGCACCATTGAGGATGTAATTGAACCGTATTTGATGCAGCTTGGCATGCTACAGCGTACTCCAAGAGGACGTGTAGCAACTCGCGAAACATATCGTTATTTGGGTATTCCATATCCGGAGCAGAAGTGATATTATGAAAATGCTATTACATGCCTGCTGTGGTCCTTGTGCTTGCTATCCTACTGAGAAGCTGAGGGCTGACGGCAAGGATTTTGATATTTTATATTTTAATCCTAATATTCATCCCTATAAGGAATTTAAGCAGCGCTTAAGTACTTTAATGGAGTTTTGCAAAAAGCAGCAAATAGAGCTTTTTGTAGATAAGAACTATAATCTGGAGCAATGCGTACGAGGCATGCTGGCTGAGCCTACTGTTCGTTGTGCTTATTGCTATCGCATGCGTATGCGCTATGCGGCGCAGTTTGCTAAGGAAAATGGCTATGATTGCTTTAGTACAACTCTTTTGGTAAGTCCCTATCAAAAGCATGCCCTGATTATTAAGGAAGCAGAGGCTGCTGCAGAGGAATTTGGAATTCCTTTCTACTATGAGGATTTTCGTGAAGGCTACCAGCGTGGCATAGATATCAGTTTGGAACTGGGCCTTTATCGTCAGCAGTATTGCGGCTGCGTTTTCAGTGAGCGTGACCGCTATGAAATCCGTAAGAAGGCTGAACCAGGCATTGTCCGTGTCAGCAAGCTGCTAAGCATGATTAATAAATAAAGGAGCGTCTTATGCTGAAAGCTATTAGAACCGTTATATTGACTTTACTTTGCCTTGCGTTTACCGCATTGGCAGCGGCGGCTCCATTGCGTATAGCCCTAGTAGAGCAGCAGTCAACGGTAGAAATTAGCTGTGATGATGATTTTGTTGTTAGAGACGCTGTTACAGGCAGGGAAGAAACTGTAGCTAAGGGAAAATATTTTCTGCATGTACAGCAGGGGATGCTGTGCTTGGATGAAGACAAGCTTTATGGAAGTGATATAATTATTGATGCACTTCCTGATAAAGAGCTGCCTAAGGTTAATAAAAAGGAGTACTGGGGCAGTTTGCGTGCTATGCTGCGTCAGGATAAAATTTTATTAAACAATATAGTTGATGTAGATGCTTATTTAGCTTGTGTACTTCCAGAAAAGACAATGCCTGTATGGCCTGACGAAACAATTAAGGCTCAGGCTGTAGCCGGTAGAAGCTACTGCTTATATATGCAGTCTGTAAACCACGCTAAAGATTATGATTTAAGTGCCAATGATCCGGAGTTTACTTATCGTGGCTGTGGCAAGCGTATTACTAAGGCTGCTATAACCAAGCTTATATCTGCAACTAAGGGTCAATATCTAGTTGATGGTTTTGGCAATTATGTTAAGGCTGTTAGTACATCTAGTACTGGTGGTATGACGGAAGCAGCGCTATCTATCTGGAATAAGGATTTCTCCTATCTGCAATCTGTAAAGGATTATGATGAGGATAGCCCTGATTATAAGTGGCAGTATCTTGCAGCACCAGCACTGGTGGAGAATCTTCTAGAGCAAAGGGGCTATAAGGTGGGCAAGCTAACATCTATCAGGCTGTCTCCTTTAGACCAAAAGGGTGATGACCGTACTGCAACAGGACGTGTTCGTCATCTGTTTATTTCTGGTAGCGAAGGTACTGCCAAGATTAGTGGTCAGGAGCTGGCTGAAATTTTGAATCTATATTCAACATATTTTGATGTAGAAACAGGAACTCCTATTCCCGATGTTTTAAAGGTGCCCATTGAAAATGCTTATGGCTTTGAAATTGGTAGCAAAGATATTAATATTAAAGTAAATGAAAACGAACAGCCGGTGTGGAAGGACTTAATGCGTAGCTATCATATGCTTAGTGGTGGCAAGGAAGAAAAAATAATTTTTCGTGGCCATGGCAGAGGTCATGGCGTTGGCCTAAGTGCCTGGGGCGCTAGAGGCTTAGCCAACTCTAATGAAAGATTTACCTATGCAGATATCCTTAAGCATTATTATCCTGGAACAAGGCTGATAAAATAGTATATACGGGAGCATGCTCCTGAATTTTATAGAAAACGAAGAAGGAATAAAATGTTAGTAACAGATTTTAACTATGATTTGCCACAGGAGCTGATTGCGCAGCATCCAATGGAGCCTAGAGACCATTCTCGCCTTTTAGTTGTTGATAAAGTAACAGGTGAGCTTGAACATAAGCATTTTTATGATTTGCCAGATTATTTGCGCCCTGGTGACGTACTGGTTTTTAACGATACTCGTGTTATTCCTGCTCGTCTCCATGGCTTTAAGGATACTGGTGCTAGAGTAGAGGTTTTCCTCTTGACTCGTCGCAATGCAACTGATTGGGAGGTTTTAGTACGTCCCGGTAAAAAGCTGCAGGTTGGTGCAAAGATTAACTTTAGTGATGAGCTGTCCTGCGAGGTTATTGAGCACACTGATTTTGGTGGACGTGTAGTACGTTTTAGCTATGACGGTATTTTTGAAGAAATTTTAGACCGTCTTGGCGAAACTCCGCTGCCTCCATATATTACAGCTCCCTTAGAGGATAAGGAGCGCTACCAAACTGTTTATAGTAAGGAGCGTGGTAGTGCGGCTGCTCCTACTGCAGGTCTGCATTTTACTAAAGAGCTGCTAGAGAAGATTAAGGCTATGGGCTGTGAAGAGGTTTTTGTTACTTTGCACGTTGGTCTTGGTACTTTCCGTCCTGTTAGTGAAGCTAATATTGAAGACCATAAAATGCATCGCGAGTTTTATACAGTTTCTCAAGAGGCTGCAGATGCTGTTAACAAGGCAAAAGCAGAGGGACGTCGCATTATCGCAGTAGGAACAACTGCTGTTCGTACTTTGGAGTCTGCTGGCGCTGATGGCATTCTTCACCCTGGTGGAGCATGGACCAATATCTTTATCTATCCTGGCTATGAATATCGTATTGCTGATGCACTGGTAACTAATTTTCATCTGCCCCAAAGTACATTGCTGATGCTTGTAAGTGCTTTATCAACTCGCGAGATTATGCTAAAAACCTACGCTGAAGCTGTTAAGGAGCAATATCGCTTCTTTTCCTTCGGTGATGCTATGTTTATCGTAGATAAGAACAAATAAGGAGTTAATATGAAACACGCTGTAACATATGAGTTAATTAAAGAATGCAGTCGCAGTGGTGCACGTCTTGGTAGACTGCACACTCCCCATGGTACCTTTGAAACCCCTATGTTCATGCCTGTAGGTACCCAGGCAACTGTAAAAACCCTTGCACCTGAAGAGCTGTACGATATGGGCAGCCAGGTTATTTTGTCCAATACATATCATCTGTTTTTGCGTCCTGGCCATGAGCTGGTGCGTAAAGCAGGTGGTCTGCATAAATTTATGAATTATAAAAGAGGTATGCTGACTGATAGCGGTGGCTTTCAGGTATTTAGCTTAGGCGCAATGCGTAAGATTACTGAAGAGGGTGTAATGTTCCGCTCTCATATAGATGGTAGCAAGCAATTCCTTTCTCCTGAGGTATCCACCCATGTACAAGAGGCTCTTGGCGCTGATATTGCCATGGCTTTTGACGAATGCATTCCTTATCCTGCTGATTTTGATTACGCTAAGCGCTCTACTAATCGTACTGCACGTTGGGCAAAGCGCTGCTTAGAGGCTCATACTCGTGAGGATCAATCCATGTTTGGTATTGTTCAAGGCGGTATGTATCCTGAGCTGCGCAAAATGAGCTGTCAGCAGTTGACTGAGATGGATTTTGCGGGCTACGGTATCGGCGGACTCAGCGTTGGTGAGCCAAAGCCTATGATGTATGATATGCTGGGCCATACAACTCAATATCTGCCTAAGGACAAGGCTCGTTATCTGATGGGCGTAGGTACTGCTGACTGTATTGTAGAGGCGGTTAACCTGGGTGTTGATATGTTTGACTGCGTATTCCCGACACGCGTTGCTCGTAATGGTACCGCAATGACTCACGAAGGACGTTTAGTTGTACGTAATGCTGTTTACGCGGAGGATTTCCGTCCTATTGAAGAGGGCTGCAGCTGCTATGCCTGCCGTAACTTTAGTCGTGCTTACATTCGTCATCTGTTCAAGGCTGATGAGATTTTTGGACTGCGTCTGCTTTCTATTCATAATCTGCATTTCCTACTGCATTTTGCTAAGGAAATCAGAGAGGCTATTGCAGAGGATCGTTTCCCTGAGTTTAGAGAGCGTTTTTTGGAAACCTTTAAGGCTTAATCAATATTTTTAATAAAAAAAGCTGTATAAACAAGGATTTTGTACTATAATGTAGAATATATATTTATTAATGCTGTTTTATAATGGAGGTATTAACTATGCAAGGCGGAGAAACTATGGCAATGTTGAACGCAATTTGGCCCTTCTTTTTAATGGGTGGCATTTTCTACTTTATGCTTTGGAGACCTCAAAAGCAGGAGCAAAAAAAGCGTCAGGATTTGCTTGATAATCTTAAAGAGGGTGACAAGGTGATTACTATTGGTGGCATCTGTGGCACTATTTCTAAAATTTCTGAGAAAAGAATCTCTCTTGAGGTTGCTGAAAATGTACATATCGAGATGGTTCGCAGTGCAGTAAGCGGCTATCAGGATCCTTCTAGTAAAAATGCTTAAAACTGCAGAAAAACAGGAAATACGTAAGCATCTTAAGGCACTGCGCAGTCAATTGACAGCTGAACAGGTCGCTCACAGCAGTGAACTGGCAGCGCAGCAAATATTAGCCTGTGATGCTTACAAAAATGCTAAGCTTATCATGGGCTATTTGGCTTTTGGTAAGGAAATATCTGTGGATAGGGTTTTGCTTCAGGCTTTGGCTGACGGCAAAAAGGTAGTTGTTCCCTTGATAATCTCCCAAACGGAGATGGAGGCTGCTGTGCTTAGAAATATGGAGGAGCTGTGTTTTGATAGATACGGTATTCGCTGTGTGTCCGAGCCAGCTGAGCTGATTGCTCCAGAGGAGATTGAGCTTATTTTAGTGCCAGGAGTTGCCTTCGGCAGAGATGGCAGTAGAATGGGGATGGGAGCAGGCTATTATGACCGTTTTTTGCAGCGTGCAAATAAGGCTATTACTATTGGTGTGGCTTATGAAGCTTTGCTGCAGGACAGTCTGCCCGCAGACGAGTATGATGTTCCTGTTCAATATATAGCGTACGAAGCAGGTATTAATAAGCTTCACGCATAAGGAGGAAAACAATTTGCGATGGAATGAAATTGGCAAGTTTCTGATTGTTGTTTTGGCAATTATCGGAGGCTTCTGCATGTACATCCGTCCCCTGGCAGGTTCTATTAAACAAGGTCTTGACCTGCAGGGTGGTACTCACGTAGTTTTACAGGCTGTCGATACACCTGAATTAAAGGTTGATGATGATGCCGTAAACCGCAGTGTGAAAATTATTGAAAGACGTGTAAATGAGCTGGGCCTGACTGAGCCTGTTATCCAACGTCAAGGTAAAGACCGTATCATTGTTGAGCTTCCGGGCGTAAAAGATCCTGAAAAGGCTATTGCTATGCTTGGCCGTACTGCAATGCTGCAATTCAAAGATGTGAATGGCAAGGTTGTATTGACTGGTAAGGACTTAAAGGATGCGCGTGCTCAAATGAGTCAGGGTAATCAGGCTGTTGTTGGTCTGGAATTTTCTGACGAGGGCGGCAAAAAATTTGGTGAACTGACCGCTCGTAATATTGGCAAGCAAATTGCTATTGTTTTGGACGGTGAGGTGCTGACCGCGCCTGTTGTTCAAGAGGCTATTACAGGTGGCCGTGCACAAATTTCAGGCTCTCGTACTATGGAAGAGGCTGAGCATCTGGCAATTTTGCTGCGTAGTGGTTCTCTACCTGTAAAAATCGAAGTAATGGAAAATCGTACTGTTGGTCCTACCTTAGGTCAGGATTCTAAGGATAAGAGTATTAAGGCATTCAGCATCGGTATTATTGGTGTGTTTGTCTTCATGCTGCTGTTCTATCGTTTGTCTGGCTTAATTGCAGATATTGCGCTCCTGCTTTATGTAATGCTGTTACTTTTTGTAATGCGTTATCTGGGTGCAACCTTGACCTTGCCTGGTATTGCGGGTATTATTTTATCTATTGGTATGGCGGTTGATGCCAACGTGCTTATTTTTGAACGCTTTAAGGAAGAAATCAAAAAGGGTAAAACCCTGCGTAGTGCAATGGATGCTGGTTTTGGTCGTGCTTTAGTAACTATTTTGGACTCTAACATCACAACATTGATGGCAGCTGCAGTATTGTTCTATCTTGGTACTGGTCCCATTAAGGGCTTTGCGGTAACACTGGCACTTGGTACCTTACTGAGTATGTTTACTGCTGTAACTATTACCAAATATCTGTTGCGCTTCCTCATCTATAGTAATATTACTAAAAATCCGGCCTTCTTTGGCTGTAGTGCTCCTAAAGCATTAGACCAGGAGGTGAACAAATAATGCGTAGATTTTCTATTGTAAAAAACTATAAAATCTTCTTCAGCATTACTATCATCTTCCTGATTATTGGCTTTGGTTCTATGTTATTCAAGGGTTTTAACCTTGGCATTGACTTTACTGGTGGCAGTATTATGGACTTAAAGTTCAATAAGGCTGTTACTGTATCTGAGGTTCGTGATGTATTGAAGGAGCATAAGCTGGGTAACTCTATAATTCAGCTAGAAAGCTCTGACGGATCTACCTCTGCAGAAGGTGTTCTGATTCGTACAGGCGTTATTGATGATGAACAGCGTCGTGTAGTAATGGATGATTTAAAGGCGAAGCTTGGCAGCTTTGACATCAACCGTGTAGAAAACGTTGGTGCAACAGTAGGCGATGAGCTTATTCAACAGGCCGTTATGGCAATAGTGTTGTCCTGGTTCCTGATGATTGCCTACATCTCTATGCGCTTTGAGTTCCGTTTTGCAATAGCGGCAATCATTGCCTTGATTATTGACGTAAGTGTAACACTGAGCTATTTCTCTCTGTTCCACATGGAACTGGATTCCTCTTTTGTAGCTGCATTGCTGACTGTAGTGGGTTACTCCGTCAACGGTACTATCGTAATCTTCGATAGAATTCGTGAAAATCTTAAAATTCATCGCCGCAGCGAAAGCATGGCCGATATGATAGACAACAGTATTTGGCAAACCATGGGCCGTAGCGTTTACACAGTGGGTACCAGCTTGTTTGCTGTAATTGCTATCTTCCTGTGGGGCGGTGAAACCATCCATAACTTTGCCTTTGCAATGCTGGTGGGCTTCTCTAGTGGCGCTTACACTTCCACATTACTTGCTGGTCCCTTGTGGCTGTTCCTGAGAGGCAAAAAGGCAAGCGATTAAGGAAAAATTTTATATTACGTTCTTTAATAGACATCTCAAAATTTGAGATGTCTATTTTTTTGCAAATTTTTGGATGTGAGGTATGTGAAAAATAATTTTCAGAATTTATTTACAAAATATACAAGATAAGGGGAACAGTTCCTTTTTAACATTGATTTACGCATTTAATAGAGTTATAATATTGATATTATAGATATAAATATTAAGTATTTGCAATGTTAAAATTGGAATTATTTTAATACGTTGTATAAGATTATCATAGAATATATTATTAGCGGTGCTTGGTGCGAGATGGTTACTGTTGCTTGTATTTCAATATAATGATTGGGAGCTAAGGATTTGAATAGTAAAAATAATTATCAAAAAAATTTAAGAGTATTACTGCCGTTTTTATTAGTTATAGGTGATTATTTATCTGTAATTGCTGCGGAGCAATGTGCCTATGAAGCTCGTAATTTTATTATGAGTGATGGGCCAGTGTTGAATATTTCTTTATTAAATTTTTGGATTGTATTTCCTGCATTTTATCTATTGTTTTTTAATATAGAAAAACTTTATAGTAGGCGTGCTCAATTTTTACAGATTATTAAGAGTTTTTTTTATTGCTGTCTGTATGCTATTATTGCTATTATTATTGACTTATATATAGCTCAATTAGCTGGAAGTACATCACGTCTTTTTATTGGCTTACTGTGGATTTTTAGTTTTGTTTTTTTAGTTATTACAAGATTCGTTATAAAAAAATTAGTTGCAAAATTTGCATTACTGCAATTGCCAGTATTAATTATTGGTGCTGGTAGAACAGCAGAAGTTCTTGTAAGAGGCATAGATAAAGAAGAAAGTTTAGGATATAAAATTATAGGCTTTCTAGAGGACAATAATTTAGAGGCGAAACTTCTTAAGGAATATCCATTACTAGGTAATTTTGAGGATGTAGAGAGTGTTATAGAAAAAACTGGTGTAAAACATGTATTTATAGCGGCACCAGGGATGGAGCAAAATTCACTTATTAGTCTCATTAATAGAGTACAGCCTTTAGTAAAAAATGTGGCCATTATTCCCAATCTCATTGGCATGCCTATGGGTAGTTTAGAGGTGGAAAGCCTTTATAACGAAAGAATAATGTTGGTTAGAGTTAAGAATAATCTAGCACGTTGGTATAATTGCTTGTTTAAACAGGTTTTTGATTATGCGCTTACGATAATAGGCACTGTCTTGATTTCTCCAGTACTCTTATTAATAGCTATATGGATATACAAGGATTCTCCAGGACCAATTATTTTTAAACATACTCGTATTGGTAAAGATGGAAAGCCTTTTCCATGTTATAAATTTCGTACTATGTGCGTAAATGCTCAAGAAAAATTAGCTAAACTTTTAGCCAATGATGCAAAGGCTAGAGCAGAGTGGGAAAGGGATTTTAAGCTAAAAAATGATCCTCGTATAACCAAAAGTGGTGTTTTTCTTAGAAAAACAAGCTTGGATGAGCTACCACAAATTTTTAATGTTTTGCGTGGTGAGATGAGTTTAGTTGGTCCTAGACCTGTTGTTCATGAAGAACTGGAGCGTTATGGGGAATATCTTGGTGATTACCTTATGGTTAAGCCCGGTATTACAGGTATGTGGTAGGTAAGCGGACGCAGTGATACGACTTATGAAGAAAGAGTGCAGATGGACAACTGGTACGTGCGTAATTGGAGCGTATGGTTGGATATTATGTTGATTTGGAAAACGGTAAAGGCAGTAGTGTGCAGGAAGGGTGCGTATTAGTGGATATGAAGTTTTCTGTTTTGATGTCAGTATATAAAAATGAAAAAGCTGAATATCTTAATACTGCGTTGAAAAGCATCGTAAATCAGTCTTTAATGCCTAATGAAATAATAATAGTTAAAGATGGTATTTTAACTGACGAACTGGACAAATGTTTGGATGATTTCTATGAAGCTTATGAAAATATAGTTAAGGTAATTCCGTTTGCTGAAAATCGTGGTCTAGGCTTAGCTCTAAGAGATGGAGTTTTAGCATGTTCAAATGAATATATTGCCAGAATGGATACTGACGATATTGCATTTTCTAATAGGTTTGAGGAACAATTTGAATTTTTAAAAAAACATGAGGATATATCGTTAGTTGGTAGTTGGATAACAGAGTTTTCCAATGATTCGTTAAAACCAGACACTATTACTAAGTTACCATGTAAGCATAGTGATATAGTAAACTATGCAAAAAAAAGAAATCCTTTTAGACACATGACTGTTATATTCAAAAAGAAAGCTGTTTTAGATAGTGGTAATTATAGGGACTTTCTTTGGTTTGAGGACTATGATTTATGGGTTAGGATAATTCAAAAGGGATATAAAACAGCTAATATACCTAAGGTCTTAGTGAATGTTAGAGCTACAGATGATATGTTTGCCAGAAGGGGTGGCCTTAGATATATTAAACAGGAAATAAGATTTCAAAATAGTATTAGGAAACAAAATTTTATAAGTATGTGGAATTCTATAGAGAATTTGATAATTAGATCTATAGTGAGAATTTTTCCAAATAAACTAAGAGTTTATTGTTACAAGACAATGTTAAGATATTCTGAAAAATAAAGGGGACTTTATATGCAACGTATATTTGCATTAGTTACGGTATATAATCCAGAAGATAAAAGTTGTAAA
>USBG01000052.1 GCA_900552855.1 uncultured Phascolarctobacterium sp.
ACTATTATTATACGCTATTTCTCGTCAAAATCAACCATTTGTTGTGACAGAGCCATTTTTTAAATTTATGTTATTCAAAACAAAACATATAACAATATATTACTATTATATCATACTACATTAAAATTGCGCATTGCAATTAGTAGTTGTAAATATTCTAAAAATCAATTTACACAAAAATTCATTTTTCTATTCAACTACCTCATATATGTTTTCAATACTTTTGTGCATATATAAAAAAAAGAGCCCATCCAAATGGATGAGCTCTTTATAAGCTAAATTATTTGCGGATACCCAGTTTAGCAATGATTGCACGATAACGTTCGATATCTTTGCTTTGCAGGTAGTTCAGCAGACCACGACGTTTACCAACCATTTTCAGCAGACCACGACGAGAATGATGGTCTTTTTTGTTGGTTTTCAGATGCTCGGTCAAGTATTTGATACGAGCGGACAGTACAGCGATTTGTACTTCCGGAGAACCGGTGTCGCCTTCATGACGAGCGTTGTCGAGAATAAGTGCTTGTTTAGCTTCGCTAGTTAACATTGAGATTTCCTCCTAAAAATTAAAATTGCCATAAGCATAGCGGCCGTTGGAGTATCGCACCACCAAGCTTTGGTTCATACTTGAATAGTATACCATGGTATATGCTTCTTGACAAGATAAATGTTAAAATTTTAACACTAAAAGCATTATTATTTTTCTACCTGTATAAGCTCCCTACAGGTTTCTTTATCAGCAGCAAGCTGTTCCTTCAATGCGATAATTGAAGGGAATTTTATCTCGCCACGAATATGACGCATAAAAACAACAGTCATTTCTTGTCCGTAAATATCTCCTGAAAAATCAAAGATATTAACCTCCAAGCGTAGGCGCTCTACATCTCCAAAGGTTGGATTCTTGCCAACGTTGGCCATACCATAATAGGTACTAGCCCCTAGCCAAACCTTGACCATATAAACGCCGCTCCTAGGAGCTGCCACGTTATAATCCTCCAACTCTATATTTGCTGTAGGAAAGCCTAGCAATCTGCCTCTTTCATTGCCATGAGCAACGGTGCCTGTAAGGCAATAGCTGCGTCCTAGCATTCTTGCAGCCTCCTCCATCATGCCATTGCCAATAAGCTGACGAATAGCCGTACTGCTTATTACAGTGCCATGAAGGCTGACTAAAGAACGTACAATAAGCTTAAATCCCATTTTGGCAGCAGAAGCAGCCAAGCTCTTACAATTTCCTCTGCCATATATACCATAGCTAAAGTTTTCACCAACAGTAAGGCAGCTATAATTTAAGGGCTGTAGCTTTTCTAAAAATGCTTCTGGCTCTAGCTGTGCCAGTGTCTTGTCAAAAGGAATATCTATCAATATATCCACACCTAGCTTTTCCAAAAGCTCTAGCTTCTTTTCCTGAGAAATCAAAGAAACAGGAACAGCCTCTGGCTTAATAAAGCTCAATGGATGATTGCTGAAGGTAAATACTGCCAGCTTAGCAGCAGTAGCATTAGCCTGCTCTCTTGCCGCTAAAATTACATCCTGATGTCCTAAATGCAGTCCATCAAAGGTACCCAAAGCGATTACACAGGGCGCTCCTACATTATGTAATTGTTCTAAAGCAGTAATTATTTTCATTTTATTTATACTTCCTCAGGCATTTTATAATGCTCTAAAATTTTTTCAGCCTTAATCATAGATTCAGAACAAATTCCTAGTCCTAAAAACTCATCTCCAGGACCAATAAGGACATACCGTCCATCACAAGTGCCAGCAATAGTAGTACGCACACCATTGGTAATACGTGCTGCCTGTTTGCCTGTCAGCTTAAGCTTTGGTAATTCTGCAACTGCAGTAATAGGCGCTGCACTACAGCCCTCTGGATCATCTGCAATTTCCTGCAAAGTGTAAGCATCAGCCAAGGTATAGCTGCCAACCCTTGTACGCAGCAGAAAGCTCATAGTACCACAGGTTCCAAGTGCTGCAGCAATATCCTCGCCCAATACTCTGATATATGTACCCTTAGAGCAATCAACGGCAACAGTAAAACGGTTATCCGCAAAATGTAATAGCTCTAGTTGATATATCTCTATTTGTCTAGGCTGTCGCTCTACCTCTACACCTTTACGAGCCAGCTCGTACAGCTTTTTACCATTAACCTTTAACGCAGAATACATGGGTGGAAGCTGCTGCTGTATACCTAAAAAGCTGTCTAAGGTTTTACGCAGCTCCTCCTCTGTAAGAGCAGGAACAGGCTTTTCCTCTACTACAGCGCCGCTGTCATCGCCGGTATCAGTACGCTTGCCAAGTGTAAACTCAGCAATATACTGTTTTTCTCCTTCAACTGCAAACTCTAAAAGACGGGTAGTCACACCCGCAAAAACAGGAAGAACTCCTGCCGCATCAGGGTCAAGAGTTCCCCCATGTCCTATTTTCTTTGTATGTAAAGCACGCCTTAAAAACGCCACCACATCGTGAGATGTCATTCCAGGAGGCTTTATTACATTAAAAATACCGTCCATTACATTACCTTGCCTAACTCTTCTAAAAGCTGACGTTTAGCCTCTTCAAGCGGAGCATTAATAGTACAGCCTGCAGCACGCACATGACCTCCACCGCCAAAGTGCAACGCAACCTGCGCCACATCGGTTTTGGAGGAACGCATGCTTACACGAGTAACCTCTGGTTCCACAGCCTTAAAGAAAACAGCCACGTCCACACCCTCAATACCACGAGGATAGGAAATAAAGTTATCGGTTGATACATCTTTATTATAAAGATCATTAGACAGACTGATATAAGCAACTCTATCGTCAAAGGTAAAGGTCAGAGTCGGCAATACCTTAACCCACAGATCTACGTTAGCTCTTTCACGAACCTCCATAGCCTCTGAAATTTCGTTAGGTTTTGCTCCGGCATCCAAAAGCTTAGCTGCCATGTTCATGGTTCTGGAGGTAGTATTGGAAAAACGGAAGTTACCGCAATCCATACTAATTGCAGTATAGAAGCAGGTAGCAATTTCCTTATCCATCTGCCAACCCATTTCCTCAAACAGCATACACATTACTTCGCCTGTAGCTGCCGCAGCAGCATCAAGATAAAGATAGTCAGCAAAAAGTGTATTGGAAATATGGTGGTCGATATTCATCAAGACCTTAGCCTCAACCACCTCATTAACGATTCCGATACGGTCAGCTGAGCTGGCATCAATAACGCAAAGTACATCTGCCTCCAGCTTTTCACCAATAACAGGACGCTTACAGCATTCGATTTCGGGCAGAAAGCCAAAAATCTTATTGATGTCATCATCAACAAACAAAGTTACCTCTTTGCCCTGCTGCTTCAGATAACGACCTAAGCCTAAAGCAGAGCCAAGAGTATCTCCGTCAGGGCTGACATGGCAGCACAGAACAATTTTCTGCGCCGCCATCAGCATGGAACCGGTTTCCTTAAGAGTCAGTTCCTTACTCATCTTTGTCTTCCTCAATAGAAGGCTTTTCTTCTTGCTTAATCTTCTGCAGAATGCTTTCAATGTGAGCACTGTACTCCATAGAAGTATCTTTTTGCAGAATTAAGGTAGGTGCAAAGCGCAGACGGATGCGTTTTGCAATCTCGGTACGCATAAAGCCCAAGGACTTTTGCAGCGCCTTCCAGGTTTCTTCATGTTTTTCTTTAGGTCCATAAAGGCTAACATAAATCTTAGCATAGCTCATATCATCAGTAAGCTCAACACCGGTAACAGTTACAAACTGAATACGGGGATCCTTTACATCCATTAAGAGCATTTTGCTAATTTCCTGTTGAATTGCCTCTTGAACCTTTTCAACTCTTAATCTTGCCATATTTATAACCTCTAGCTATTAATCTACAGCAACCTCTTCCATATCATAAACCTCGAATTGGTCGCCTTCCTTCAGGTCACGATATTTTTCAAGAGTAATACCGCATTCATAGCCTTGTTGTACTTCCTTAACGTCATCCTTGAAGCGACGCAGAGAATCAATAACATCATCAAAAATTACGATGCCATCACGGATGATACGAACCTTAGAGTGGTTAGTAACCTTACCCTCGGTAACGTAGCAGCCTGCAATCAGAAGCTTGGAAATGGTAATTAGCTGACGAACCTCAATGCGGCCGGTAACAACCTCTTTGAATTTAGGAGCCAGCATACCTTTGATAGCAGCTTCTACATCGTTCAGCGCATCATAGATTACACGATAGGTGCGTAAGTCAACCTTTTCAGTTTCTGCAGCCTTACGAGCGTTAGCATCAGGACGAACATTGAAGCCGATAATAAGAGCGTTAGCCGCAGATGCCAGCATAACGTCGGACTCGCTGATTGCACCTACGCCTGCGTGAACAACGGATACCTTAACCTCATCGTTTTTAATCTTCTCAAGAGAAGCCTTCAGAGCCTCAATAGTACCTTGAACGTCAGCCTTAACAACGATATTCAGGTCTTTGATTTCACCGTCTTGAATACGTTGGAACAGGTCATCCAAGGATACCTTGGAATTCATCTTAATTTCCTCTTCCTTGCGTTTAGCAATACGTTTTTCAGCTACGCTGCGAGCAGTACGCTCATCAGTGCTGTCCAAAATATCGCCTGCTGCGGGAACATCATTCAGACCAAGAACCTCTACAGGGGTAGAAGGACCAGCCTTTTTAATCTTTTCGCCACGGTCATTAATCATTGCACGAACCTTGCCATAGCAGGTACCAGCAATAATGGTATCACCGATGTGCAGAGTACCACGTTGTACCAAAACGGTTGCAACAGGACCACGGCCCTTATCCAGCTGAGCCTCGATAATAGTGCCATGTGCAGGCAGGTTCGGGTTAGCCTTCAGCTCTTGAACCTCTGCAACCAGCAGAATCATTTCCAGAATATCGGTAATACCGATTTTTTGACGTGCAGAAACAGGAACCATAATGGTATCGCCGCCCCACTCCTCAGGAATCAGACCATGCTCTGCCAGCTGTTGTTTAATATGGTCGGGGTTTGCACCCTCGCGGTCAATTTTGTTGATAGCAACAATAATGGGCACCTCTGCTGCTTTAGCATGGTTAATAGCCTCAATGGTTTGAGGCATAACGCCATCATCTGCTGCAACTACAAGGATTGCCACGTCGGTAACCTGTGCACCGCGAGCACGCATTGCGGTAAACGCTTCGTGACCAGGGGTATCCAGGAATACGATTTGTTTGCCTTGATAGCTAATTTTGTAAGCACCAATGTGCTGGGTAATGCCGCCTGCTTCACGTGCAGTAACATTAGTTTTACGAATTGCATCCAACAAGGAGGTTTTACCATGGTCAACGTGGCCCATAACAGTAATAACAGGCGGACGCAGAACACGTTTTTCCTCCGGATCGTCAACCTCAGGAATTTCGGTAGGATCCTCTTCGGGAGCCTTTTGGCCTACTTCAACGCCAAAGTTATCACCAATCAGTAAAGCTGTATCATAGTCAATATCCTGGTTGATGGTAACCATCATACCCAGCATGAATAATGCTTTGATAACCTCATTTACTTCGCGTTTGATAAGCTTAGCAAAATCTTGAACGTTGATGGATTCACCAACCTCAACATATGTAGGTCTTTGAATCTCTACTACCGGTGCCAGAGCCTTAGGAGCAGTATTCTTCTTATTTCTATTTACAGGCATTTGATGACCTGCACTACGATTAGGACGGCTTTCCTTAGTAGCGTAGGAGCCCTTAATCTTCGGGTTTTCCTTACGACCTGCCTTGCCATTAGCATTACGTTCGCCACGGCCTCTGCCATTATCCTTGCCACTCATTTTGCTAGCGGCAGCGGTTGCACGACTTTCACCGTGAACAGATTGACCAGCCTGTTGGCCCTTTGCAGGTACAAAAACACCGCCTTGGCGTTGTTGACCACGATTGTTGTTATTGCGGTTGCCGCCTTGTGCATTATTACCCTCACGTCTTTGCTGGCCACCTTGACCTGCGGGACGTTGATTATTATTACGGGGTCCACCCTGTTGACCATTACGGCCACCTTGTTGACGGTTTTCATTGCGATTATTATTATTCATACCGCCTTGACGATTCTCGCCGCGGTTTTCATTGCGTTTCTGCTGGTTTTGTTGATTTTGCATATTTCTCTGACTATTGCCGGCAGTCTTATTATCCTGGCGATTTGCCTCTTGCTGCTTCGGCTGCTCCTTTCTCTCAACTTTTGCAGGGGTAACCTGTTTGGGTTGTACTTTATGTTCAGCCTTAACTGGCTTGGGCGGCGCAGGCTTCTTATCGTAAGCATCCTTAATAACAGCCATAGTCGCTTCATCAACACCACTCAGATTTGATTTATCTATTTTGTGCTTTTTTAAAAGCTCTACGACTTCATTGGCAGTCTTGCCATATTCCTTAGCTACCTCATAAACTCGTTTACTACCCATTCATCCACCTCCAAACTAGATTTAACGGGATTATTTTTTCTTAATCATGTTGGCAAAATTACTATCCGTAATAACAACTGCTGTTCTTCTGGCTTTGCCTATAGCATAACCAAGCTCATCACGTGTAAGCGCCTCCACAACGGGAATATGAGCCTGCTCTGCTAAATAAAGCATGTCCTTTTTGGAGTTAGGAGCTGCATCAGTAGCCAATACCAAAAGCTTGCCCTTTCCGCTCTTCAAAGCACCGCGGACAGACAAGTCTCCGGAAGCAGTTTTACCGGCCTTCTGTGCCAAGCCTAAAGCAAAAGCAATGTTATTGTTTGCCATGCGCTAAATCCTCCAACAGCTGTTGGTAAACATCTTGGCTAACAGCCTTTTCTAAAGCACGCTCCAGACGCTTTTCCTTAACAGCCTTTGTTATACATTCAGGATTAGGACAAACATACGCACCACGACCGTTCTTTTTACCTGTAAGGTCCAGACTAATCTCACCCTCAGGAGAACGGACAATGCGAAACAAATCCTTCTTATCCTTCATCTCATTACAGCCCACACACTTACGCTGTGGGATTTTTTTCATTTTCATATAATTATTCCTCAGCTTCAGCCTCTGCCTTAGCTTGATCTTCGCTCTTAATATCAATCTCCCAGCCAGTAAGCTTAGCAGCAAGACGAGCATTTTGGCCTTCCTTGCCAATTGCCAAAGACAGCTGGTTATTAGGAACTACAACGCGGCAGATTTTTTCCTCTTCATTAATAAAGGTTTCTAAAACCTTTGCTGGGCTCAATGCATTAGCAACATATTGAGCCGGATCATCGCTATACTTAACGATATCAATTTTTTCACCGCGCAGCTCATTAACAATAATTTGTACACGCATACCCTTTTGACCAACACATGCGCCTACCGGATCCACATTCTCATCTGCGGTATAAACAGAAATTTTAGAACGATTACCCGGCTCACGAGCTACGGACTTAATTTCTACAATACCGTCATGGATTTCTGGAACCTCCAGCTCAAACAAACGCTTGAGTAAACCAGGATGGGTACGGGAAACCATGATTTGAGGACCCTTTTTATTATTTTTGCTAACCTCAACAATATAGGTCTTGATACGTTCATGAGCTTGATAAACCTCACCGGGAATTTGTTCATTAACGCTGAGAATAGCCTCAACGTTTTTGTCCAGCTCGATATATACATTTCTGTTTTCCATACGTTGGATAACGCCATTAACAATATCCTGCGCACGGCTGGAGAAACGCTCATAAACTTGTCCACGTTCAGCCTCACGAATACGCTGCATAACAATTTGCTTAGCGTTTATTGCAGCTACGCGACCAAAGTTTCTAGGAGTAACCTCGATCTGTACGATATCATCAACCTCATACTGAGGATCAATAGCCTGAGCATCCTCCAAAGAAATCTGGCTTGCATTTTCAGCTTCACCTTCAACTACGGTGCATTGTGCATACACATGGATTTCACCGGTTTCTTTATTCATATCTACTCTAACATTATCAGTGGAGCCTGTTTCTCTTTTGTAGCCAGAAACTAATGCGTCTTCAATGGCTTGGAACAGGATTTCAGGGTCAATACCTTTTTCCCTACCCACTTCATAAATTGCTGAGATAAATTCTGCGTTCAATTATTACGCCTCCTATAATAGTATTTAGAAATCTATATGCGGTCTAATATTAGCAATCAAGCTGCGTTCTATACGGGTAGGCTTTTTAAATTCCTTGCCCTTAATAATTTTTCTAACCTCAATGGCCTCATCGTCATGTGCTTCAAGAATACCTACCAGACTTTTCATGCCTTCCCAAGGCTCATTAAACATTATGTCGATCTTGGTACCATAAGCATCTACAAAATCTGCATCCTTCTTTAAAGGTCTGTCAATACCAGGAGAGGATACCTCAAGGAAATACTTTTCGGGAATGGGGTCCTTTTCATCTAAGACCGCAGTCACCTTTTCACTAACAAGCTGGCAGTCGTCAATCTCTACTCCTCCCGGCTTGTCAATATAAATGCGCAGATACCAGTCCTTTCTTTCACGAACATACTCTACGTCCACCAGAGTAATTTCTGTACCTTCCAGAACAGGTTCCACCATTGCGGTGATCAGTGCTTCTACTTCTTTAGCCTGCATCATATTCACCTCCATATTAAATTTTTAAGCTAATAAGCGGAAAGAGCGGGTATTTCACCCACTCTTTCAAAATGAATAATTATATTTCTGTTATCATTATAGCATAGACATAGAGCCATTAGCAAGTACTTGACACAATATCTACTACTAATTTGCTTTATAAACTCTAAGAAATAACAATTCTTGTTATTTATAGACCTAGAGAATATAAATGAAGTAAGCACCGTAGCCCAAAAGCATAATAATACCACCCCAACGAGCCAGGGAATAATTACGCAGCACGCACAGCCACAAAAGCACTGCTGCACCAATTGCTACATATGTATCAAATTGGAAGGCTGCGGCAAAGGGAATATCCACAATCATAGAAGATAAGCCTACAACAAAAAGGATATTAAAAATGTTACTGCCTACAATGTTACCAATGGCAATGTCTGCATTACCTTTATAAGCAGCCATAACAGATGTAAAAAGCTCGGGCAAGGAAGTACCTAAAGCAACAATAGTTAAACCAATGATACGCTCACTAAGGCCTGCGTATTTAGCAATTGCGCTAGCTGCTTCAACAGTAAGATTGCTGCCATAAACAATGGTAGCCATACCTACTATACTCCACAGAATGCAATAGCCAAGACTCATGCCATACTCCTGTAGCTCATCATCAACCTTATTCTTCATAGCCATTTTATAGAGATATGATAAATAAATAACAAAAGCAACAAGCAGTAAACAACCATCTGCAAAGGAAATAGCACCATCAAGACCTTGATAAAACATCAGGCCAGTAATAAAAATCATAAAAGGAATTTCAGTACGAACAGTAGAACGCGCCACTGCAAGAGGGATAATAACAGATGCTAAACCCAAAATAACAAGAATATTAATAATATTGCTACCAACAATATTACCAATAGTAATATCTGCATTGCCACTCATTGCAGCAGCAATACTAACTGCAGCCTCTGGAGCACTGGTACCCATAGCCACAATAGTTAAACCAATTACAAGCTGAGGAATGCCAAAGCGTGTAGCGATACCAGCCGCACCCTCAACAAACCAATCAGCACCCTTACCCAGCATAACAAAACCAAGAGCCAATAATCCAAATTGCATTAAAAGTTCCATTTTTTCCTCCTTTAAATATGCAGCACACACAACAAAAAACGAGACCATGCTGCAATAACAATTACAACAAAGTCTCGCCAATTACTTACAAAGCCGGACTCCCTTCCAGGAATCGTACTGACGACAGTGTAAACACGAAAAATCGTGCCAGCTACTCCCTCTTTAAGTTGAGTATACTATAAAGAAAGGATAAAAGTCAATGACTATATGAAAAGGGCCAAATAAAATTCACTTAAGGTACTTTAATCCAAGGAATACCTACACACTTTATCTATTTCCGTACATTTTCTCATAATAATTTTGGTATTCACCACTAATGATATCTTCCCACCACTTACGGTTTTTCAAATACCATTTAATAGTCTTTTTAATGCCATCCGCAAACTTTGTTTCTGGTAACCAACCTAATTCGTTATTAATCTTAGTCGGATCAATAGCGTAGCGCATGTCATGACCTTTTCTGTCTTTTACATAGGTAATCAGAGATTCGGGCTTGCCAAGTTCCTTACAAATAAGCTTTACAATATCGATATTGCGCATTTCATTATGACCGCCGATATTGTACACCTCGCCCACTCTGCCTTTGTGAATAATCAGATCAATAGCCTTGCAGTGATCCTCTACATAGAGCCAATCACGAACATTGGTTCCGTTACCATATACAGGTAACGGTTTATCCGCTAAAGCATTAGCAATCATTAAAGGTATCAGCTTCTCGGGAAAATGGTACGGTCCGTAATTATTGCTACAGCGAGAAATAGTCACAGGTAAACCATAGGTACGATGATATGCCATAACAAGCAAATCAGCGCCAGCTTTAGACGAAGAATATGGGCTGCTAGTGTGAATAGGAGTTTCTTCAGTGAAGAACAAATCTGGCCTATCCAAAGGCAAATCGCCATACACCTCATCCGTAGACACCTGGTGATAGCGTTTGATACCATATTTACGACAAGCATCCATAAGAACTGCAGTACCCATAATATTAGTTCCCAAGAATATTCCTGGGTCTTCAATAGAACGGTCAACGTGGCTCTCTGCAGCAAAGTTAACAACAATATCAGGCTGCTCTTCCTCAAATAGCTTAAACACCG
>USBG01000053.1 GCA_900552855.1 uncultured Phascolarctobacterium sp.
GGCTCGTCAAAGCCGTATTGCAACAAATGTTCGTAAAGTTATTAAGGCTGCAAATGGCAAGCCTGTTTTATTCTTCCCTGCTCGCTACGACATTTTCCAAACTCAGGAATCCGATGGCTATGCAGCTAAAATTGGTGGTCTGAATGGCTTCTCCACCGATGCCAATGCCAAAGCCTGCAATGGTAAAGGCTTAGGCACCATCCCCCACGCTCTGATTGCTGCCTACAATGGTGATACTGTTGCTGCTACTGTAGCCTTTGATAAGTACGTTGATCCTAGCATTGCTCGTATTGCACTTGTTGACTTTGACAATGACTGTGTAAATACCTCCTTAGCAGTTGCTCGTAAGCTTGGTAAAAAGCTGGTTGGTGTACGTCTTGATACATCTGGCAGCATGGTTGATAAGAGCTTGTGGACTCAAATTGGTACCTTCAAGCCCACTGGCGTATGTAAAGAGCTGGTTTGCAATGTACGTAAGGCGTTGGATGCAGAAGGCTTTAACCATGTTAAAATCATCGTTTCCGGTGGCTTTGATGCAGCTCGTGTAGCAGCCTTTGAAGAAATGGGCGTACCCGTTGACACCTACGCTGTTGGTTCCAGCTTCTTTGATGGCAACATCAACTTTACTGCTGATATTGTTAAGGTTGATGGTAAGGACTGTGCTAAGGCTGGTCGCCGCTACAATCCTAATCCCCGTCTTGAACTTGTTGAGTAATTTTCAAAAGCACTGCTCTTTAGCAGTGCTTTTTTTATCCATTCTATGCATGGAGGTTAAATAATGAGCCTTAATTCTACTCCCTCAGGTGAACGTATTCATATTGGTATTTTTGGTCGACGCAACGCCGGAAAATCAAGTCTTATTAACGCTCTTGCAAGCCAAAAGCTGGCAATTGTCAGCAACTACAAGGGTACAACAACAGACCCTGTTTATAAGGCCATGGAGCTACTTCCTTTAGGTCCTGTCATGATAATAGATACTCCTGGTATCGATGATGAGGGCGAGCTAGGTCAGCTCCGCATAAGCAAAACCTATCAGGTGCTCAATAAAACAGACATTGCCCTACTTGTTGTTGATAGCAAGGCTGGTTTAGCTGCTGAAGATTTACAGCTATGGCAACACATACAGAATAAAAAAATACCTGCAATACTTGTCTTTAATAAAGCTGAGCTTTTAGAAGAAATGGAACAGGCTCTTTTGACAGCAGCAGCACTGAAACTGACTAAGCAATGCTTCTTTGTCAGTGCGGTCAATAATACGCAAATTCATGAGCTGAAGGAAGCTATTGGTGCTCTTAAACCCAAAGATACAGAAAATCCTCTTATTAATGATATCTTAAATCCTGGTGATGTGGTAGTACTAGTAACGCCTATTGATAGTGCTGCTCCAAAGGGACGTTTAATCCTGCCTCAGCAGCAGGTATTACGCAACATCATTGATAAAGGTGCAATAGCCATAGTCACTAGAGAAACAGAGCTAAAGAGCACTCTTGAACGTCTAAGTGCACCACCGCAACTTGTAATTACAGATAGCCAAGTCTTTGGTAAGGTCAATAAAATGCTGCCACCCGAAATTCCCCTAACCTCCTTTTCCATTCTGATGGCACGCTACAAGGGAAATCTTTATGATGCTGTTAAGGGTGTGCGCCAGCTGGATAATATTGACAATGGAGATAAAATTCTTATTAGTGAGGGCTGTACCCATCACCGTCAATGTGGTGATATTGGCACCGTTAAGCTGCCAGCATGGATAAAAAACTATACCAAGTCAGAGCCAATATTTGAATTTACTAGTGGCACTGAGTTTCCTGCTGATTTAAGCAGCTATAAAATGATTATTCACTGTGGTGCCTGCATGCTTAATGAACGCGAAATTCAACATCGTTATCAATGTGCAAACACTCAAAATACTCCCATTACTAATTATGGGATTGCCATAGCCTACATGAACGGAATATTACAGCGTACCGTTGCTCCCCTGCCTGAAATAGCACAGCTATTAAATTCCTAAGTCAGTGTTAATTTCATAGCACCTCTTAGCTAAGCAAACAATATAGTAGCTGTACTGATTTTACAAGCTATTGAGCAAAAATGAATGCTATATACATTTTCTTTAGCAAAAATGAATGCTATATACATTTTCTTTAGCAAATATAACAAAAATGCTAGGTATAAACAAATACAAAAGCACGAGTCCTACTATGAAGGTAAGACTCGTGCTTTATTGTTTTTATTATAATTTATAACCTTTTATTGCTTCCAGTTATTAACCGGAGCGCCCAAGGGCCAGAAGGTACGACCATAGAAATTATTCAGGAAGGCTGCACCTGCACCGTACAGAGATAATAACGCAATGCACATTTCTGCATAAGCAGCAATAGCATGAGGAGCATGACCGCCAACACCCCATGCATCCAGTGCCAGACAAATCAGCAGAACGTCAATCAGAACCATGTCAGCAAACAGGAATAAATTAGCAGAGGATGCAGCAATGGTACCAATACATGCAAACAGGAAATAAGCAAAGAATGCAAAGCCAATTGCCTTTGCATCTACACCTGCAGCAAGACCTGCGCCAAAGGTGCCAGCTTTAATCATCCAGTTCATACCAACTGCAGACCAAAAGAAGCCAAAGGCACAGAAGATGGTGCCGCCAAAGATATTCTTATGGCAATAATCGAGAACACCGGCTAAAAGTTGGGCAAAAGAGCCACAGAAAAGTGCCCAAGGAAGAACCCAGGATACATCAGATACGATGCCCATTTTTTGAGCAGATGCCACCATGGTAACCACGGCAAGACCGAACAAACCTAACGGTGTCGGGTCGGCAAGGGAGATTTGAACATGTTGCGTAGAGTTATTGGTACTCATAATACGCCTCCTTTATTTTGGAATAATTATTTTGCATGAATACTATAACCTAAATAGCTTATCTCCGTCAATACATGTTACACAAATTTTGTTAAAATTGAAAAGAGTGAAAAGTTTTGCAGCCGCAACATTTTCCTTATGGAATTAGTAGCCTACAAAAATACTAAAAATGCACTTATTTGAATAAATATTGAGTTTTTTTCGTTAACTAATTGCTATAAAAAAGAAGCCGGATAATATTTTATCCGACTTCTTATAAATTACTAAGCTATTTCATTCTTTCCTTCAGCATATCCGCAGCAGCACACAAAGCAATAATCATCGCACTTGGTCTGGGAGGACAGCCTGGAACTATAATATCAACAGGAACGACATCGCTAACCTTACCTACTATAGCATAGGTGGAACCATAGGTATTGCCACCTGCTGCACAGGCACCACATGCCATTACTAGCTTAGGCTCAGGCATTGCTACGTATGTCATTTTAAGTGCCTGCTCAAGGTTACGGGTAACAACACCAGTGACCATAATCATATCTGCATGACGAGGAGATGCCACAAAGGCAATACCAAAACGATGTAAATCGTAAATAGGATTGCTGGTAGCACCCATCTCAAAATCGCAGGCGTTACAGCTACCAGCATCTAAATGACGCACATGTAAGCTTCTTCCTAGCTTAGCCTGAATGGTATTACTAACCTCAGCCTGAGTTTGAACCAAAATTTCTGGTAGTGCCTCTTTGGCTGTATGATACAAGCATTTTTTTGCACAAGCCTCTACACAACGACCACAAAAAATACACTTGCTATAATCAATAGAAGGTCTTCCATTAACAAAGGACATTGCCTGCACAGGGCACGCTGCAGAACACAAGCCACATCCATTACAGCTGGTGTTGACATTTAACTGACCACGCATACGCTTATGACCAGTAGTACTAATTGTTTCTGTAGCAATTTTACCAGCTAAAATTGCTTCTAACATCTTCAGCATCTTGTCAACCTCCTATCTATCTATACATGCATAGCATAACTCAAAGCTTTTATTAATCAAAGGAAAATCAGGAATAATATCACCCTGAACCGCTACAGTTAAAGCAGGCCAGTTGGGATAAGATGCAGAACGTACAAATAATCTATCAATTCTACCCTCTTCATCCAGCATCAGCCAATGAACATTATCTCCACGAGGAGATTCACTGATACCCCAGCTTCCCTCCAAGGTTCGCAGATGACCTAAATCTACGGATAACTGTGTGCCACTATCACGACGAAGCTTGCTAATAAGCTGACGTACAAGCTTAATACTCTCCTTAACCTCGCCAATACGCACCTTGATGCGGGCTTCAACATCGCCACTATGCTCGGTAATTACATCAAATTCCAGCTCATCATAAATGCCATAGCCCATATCCTTACGACTATCACGAGTCATACCGCTTGCTCTTGCACCAACGCCTACCATTGCTAAATCAAAGGCGGTTTCTTCACGTACGTGACCAGTTGTACGAATACGGTTGATAAAATTACTTTGCTCCCACATAATGTGCACCATATCGTCATAAACATGGTCCACCTTACGCAGAACATCAATAATTTCCTCACACATATATTCTTCAATATCAGCAGTAACACCTCCAGGAATAATCAATCCGCGTAAAAAACGATTGCCTGCAACCATTTCGTTTAATTGCTGCAAATATTCCTTTAAACGAGCACCCATACTGATAATAGGAGAAAAGCCTACACCAGCGCAGATATTGCCAGTATCACCAACATGGTTATATAAGCGCTCCAGCTCGGCTGCTAAGGTACGAATAAGCCAAGCACGATAAGGCACTTCAGCATCGGATAGCTTTTCTACTGCCTGGCAGAAGCTTAAAGTATTGGCTACACTGCAAGCACCACAAATGCGCTCTACGATTGGTAAAGCCTCCATCGGAGTCAAACCTTCAACTGCCTTTTCTATACCACGATGAGTAAAAAACAGCTTAGCATCCAGCTGCAGCATAGCTTCGCCAGCCTGGCTAAAGCGGAAGTGACCAGGCTCGATAATACCTGCATGAATAGGTCCTACAGGAACCTCAAAGGTTCCTTCGCCCGCAGAAGAAAGCATTTCATACTTACGGCTACCACGAATGTTAAAATCCTTAGGATATTTTTTTAGTAACGGATGAAAGCCTACAGGAAAGCTTTCATGTAAAACAAGCGGTCTTAAATCAGGATGTCCCTCAGGCTCAAAGCCAAACATGTCATGAAGCTCTCTTTCATACCAGGCGGCAGCAGGCAACAATGTTGTTAGAGATTGATACTGCAGTCCCTCCTCTAAGGGAAACTCTGCCTTTAAGGTATTTAGGGAGCGTTTTTCAGCATTATAGAATAAGCAATAAATTGCTAATCCTCCACCACGTTCAGTTTCATCGGCGCCGAACATAGCAGCCAAGGGATATGTACCACCGTTGCTGCAGATATTAGCAGCACCACGTAAATTTTCCGGTTTTACCTGCATTGTATCAGCCTCCTATAATCATAACAGCATGGTCAAGCATATTACTTACCCAAGGAATATTTTCAAAGCCTGCACCAATAATGCAGGTCAACAAAAGCAGCACTGCTAAAACAGGAACATCAATTCTACCAAGCAAATCGCCTAAAGGCTCACGCTTAGCCTTATCACAAAGCATACGCATTGCATGGTACAAAATACCAATCAATACACCTGCTAATAATATGATAAGTAAACCACCAGCAAGCCAATGACCTTCCTTAAACATAGCAGTCATAATGTAAAACTTACTAAAGAACAAGCCCATAGGCGGCATACCTAAAATGCCTAAAATACCTAAAAGCCAAAAGGTAGCTGTATGAGGCACGTCCTTAATCATACCATGGATACGCATCATATTTCTTGTTTGGTACTCCTGAATAATAGTACCTGCAATATAGAAAAGTACAAATTTAATCAAAGCATGGCTATACATATGTAGCATTACTGCTTTAAGGGAAAAACAAGTAAATACACCAATACCAGCAATCATAATGCCAATGTTTTCCATTGAGGAATATGCCAGAATACGCTTAACGTCACGCTGTACAACCACAAAGGGCACAGCAATAGCAACTGTCAGCACAGCAAAAAAGGTTAGCATACCACTCATCAGCTCTACACCAGCAGTAGGCAGCAGAATAACAAGATTACGCAGTAAAACATAAATTGCGCAGCTGCATAAAGCACCAGAAAGCATACCACTGGTCAAGGAAGGAGCCTCAGCATAGGCATCTGGCAGCCATGTATGCATAGGTGCCATGCCTGCTTTGGTACCATAACCAATAACAATAAAGAGCATTGCCAGCTTAGTCATAGCAGGATCTAAAAGATGAGCGTTTTCATATAGATAAAGCCAGCTCAATGCTTTTTCAGAGCCTAAGGCAGCAATCTGAGCATAGTACAAAATAAGGGTACCCAATAACGCCAAGCAAATACCAACAGTACAAACCATTATGTATTTCCAAGTTGCCTCTAAAGCAGCTCTTGTAAATTTAAAGGAGATTAAGAGAGCAGATATCAAGGTGGTAGCCTCAATTGCAACCCACATCAAACCAAGGTTCTTAACTAAAAGCACAATGAACATGGTCCAGCAAAAGAACTGCATCAACGCAAAATAACGTCCAGTCTGTAGCTGTTCACCCTTTAAAACACCGCAACGCTCCTCACGAACCAGATAAGAGCGTGCAGTCCAAGAGGCAGCCAAATATAAGGTGGTTATAATAATCAAAACCCAAACATTCAGTGCATCCAGATAAAAATACTCACTGTTAAATGGAAGTGCCGGATTAAATTTATAAACCAACATTCCCACGCAGCCACCTACCGCAGTCGCCGTCAGACGATGAAGCCAGTGGAGAGTATTGTTATTAAATTTGCCGGTCAATGCCAAAAGTGCACACACAGGTGGCAGACATAGCAGCATAATAATATATTCCAACATACTTTTTACCCCTTCAGCTTATCCAACACGTTAGTGTCCGTAGTCTTAAAGGACAGACGCAGGCGCGTGGTCAAAATCACAAGAATTACTACAGCAATGAGCACATCAAGGAAAATGCCTAGCTCGATAATCAAAGGCAGACCCTCTGTCATAATCAGTCCCAATAGATAGATACCGTTTTCCATGGTAATAAGGCCAATCATCTGCATAATAGCACGGCTACGCATTACCATCAAGGTAAGACCTGTCATAATCATGAACATAGAGCTGGCCACAATATCCCTACTCTCAGCAGTTGTCGGTAAAATACCATCAATAACCATATAGCTAAGGCCAAGAGATGCTGCTGCCACAGCTGTAGAATAGTTAACATTGATGTCACTGGCAATCTCTCGCTCATCGCGCAGCTCATTAACAACCTTCAAAATAGCGTAGGGAATAAAAATTACCTTGACTGCTATAGTCAAAATACCTGGCAAAAAGCCATGCAGTCCTCCGCCATGACTAGTACCAACAACTAAGCAGGCTGCTGCAATAATGGCAGATTGTACGCTAAGGCACAGTGTTGCTCTACGCAGCTCCATAAAGCGTGTCTGTAAAAAGACGATAAACATTAAACAAACTACTAAATATTCCATCGTCTACCCCCTACTGTGCTACAACAGCCAAAATTAACATAATTCCAGCTGCTGCTAAATATACACGTACCTTAAACAAACGCATTTTATTATTTAAGGTTTCCATAACACTAACTGCAGCTGCAGACAAAAGCACCTTAATAAGCACAGGTGCATCAATGGGCAGATACAGCATAGAGAATAAAATCAAGAAAACAAGCAGTTTAAGCTGGCTTGCCCAATGAATAAGTGCCAAAAGACGGCCAGAATATTCTAGAGTCATACATTCGTGAATCATGGTCAACTCAAGGTGAGTATCAGGGTTATCAACAGGAATACGGCTGTTTTCTGCTAAAAGGACCAGGAAAAATGCAATACCTGTAAGTACTCCTGCTACAGTCAAATTTACCTGGTCAGGACTAAGCATCATACCGCTTAAATCTGTACTACCTGTATGTAGAACATTAGAAAGGATAGCCAGCATAATCAGCGGCTCAACAAATGCTGCTACATAAACCTCACGGCTACCACCCATACCACCAAAGGCTGTTGCTGCATCCATGGAGGAAACAGCCATTAAAAAACGACCAAATGCCATCAAATAAACAAAAACATCGCCAAAGGCTACATGACCACCTAAAAAGTTAGGCAGCATACAAGCAGCAGCTAAGGTTGTAATGAAATAAACACATGGTGCAATACGGAAAATCATACTAGTGTATGGAGTCAGCATAGTAGGTTTATGCCACCATTTCCAAATGTCATAATACTCTTGAAAAATGCTTGCTCCAACTCTATTTTGCATCCAGGCCTTGCATTTTTTGACAATTCCTGTAATCACAGGCGCTGCCAATAAAAGCAGAACTGCTTGGGTCAAGCACAGTGCTAAATTGAGCAAATCATTTTGAAAATTCATCATTTATACACAGCCCCCCAAATCAAAACTGCTACCATAGCAGCCATTACATAACCAACATAAAGACGCACACTGCCCTGCTGCAAGCGGCGCAACACAGCAGAAATTTTTACAAAACGCTGTTGAAACGGAGCATACAGCTTTTCGGTAATCATATCTGGAATTTCAAGCTTATATGAAAGCTGACGTCCAAAATATGCATGGTCCTTACGCACATAGGTAACCTGACGCTTAGGCTTCAGCATATAATCGAATGCACGACGTACTGGCTTACTAAAGCCAATTGCTGAATACTGTTGGCGTTCGGTAGGATAAGTACCGCAGTTCCAAGTTACATCCTCATCAACAAAGGTTTTAGAGCTAGATACGGCAAAAAATACTGCAACAGAAATAATTGCCAAAAGCACCAAAAGCATCAAAGGATTAAATGTAACAAAATTACCGCTGCCACCCCAGCCTAGACTACCTATAGCAGTTGCAATAAATCCAGTATCCAGTTTAAGTGCACTGCAAGCTGCCCATAGCACAGGTGTAGGATATATACCACACAGTATAACTAGAACACTGCTTACTCCCATAGCAATAAGCATATAAAGGTCTGCTTCGTGTGCATGTACCGCAACCTGACTACGTGCACGTCCCAAGAAGGCAATACCAAAAAAGCGTACAAAGCAGCCCAAAGCCAATGCACCTGTAAAGCCCAATAGGATAAAGGCCAAAGCAGTCCAAATACGAATATCATGGGTAGTAGCTGCAGTAGACAAGGTAATGAAGCTTTGTAAAGCCAGCCATTCACCAGTAAAGCCACAGGTCAAAGGCAGCGCTGCCAATGCCATTGAACCAACAAAGGTAAAAATTGCGGTATAGGGCATTTTAGTTGCTAAAGCACCAAAAAGCTCCAAATTCTTACTGCCTGTACCATGCATAATACTACCAGCACTCATAAACATTAGCACCTTCATAATAGAATGGTTAAAGGCATGCACTAAAGCAGCAACAAAGCCAATCATATACCAATTTCCGCCAGCTAAAACCTTCAAAAGCATACCACAGCCAAAGGCAGCGAAAATCACACCCATATTTTCTACAGAGGAGTAAGCTAAAATACGTTTAATATCTGTTTCCATCTGTGCATAAAGTACGCCCAGGAATGCAGACACGCAGCCTACCACCATAACTATAATGCACCACCAGTAATTCCATTCTGGCATAAAATCCAGAATAAAACGACCAAAGCCATACAGTGCAATTTTTAGCATAACACCACTCATCAATGCGGATACATGGCTGGGTGCTGCCGGATGAGCCTTAGGCAACCAAACATGCAAGGGAACTAAGCCTGCTTTTAAAGCAAAGCCAATAAATGCTGCCGCAAAAACAGCATGACGCCAACCGCCCTCAAGAGTATTGTTAGCCATATCAGCAAAGCTGAAGGATGGACTTGTAGCACCGGTAAGCAGGAAGGCAATCATAATTGCCGCGGTACCAAGAGAGGTCATTACCAAATATTGGTAAGCAGCAGTCCAAGTCTCTCTTTTTTCAGATTCATGATTAACCAGAAGGAAGGAGGCTACCGCCATAATCTCCCAAAACAGCAAGAAGCTTAATGCGTCACCTGCTAAAAGCACCAGCACCATGGACATAATAAAAAGATTCCATAAGCCACCTAAAAGTCTTAAACGACTTCCCTCATAGCTTTTAGCATAGCCAAGGGCATAGATACTTGTTATAACACCTGCAATACCTGTTAAAAGCAAAAAGACAGCACTCCAGCTGTCGCAGGTCAGGCTATATGCACCCCATGTTAAAGGTACTATTTGAGCACCAAAAAACAAGCTGCCTGCTGCCATACCGGCAACAACTGCACTGCCTGCTACAGCCAGCAGATTAGACAGCCAATGTGCCATACGCTGCTGTTCATGGGGAAACAACAACGTTAGAACACCTACACCGTAGCATGCTACGGCTGTCAAGAACATTTCCATACTTAATCACCCGTTTTTTTAATTTGTTCACAGAATTGTCAATTTTATTATTATAACATATTTGTCACCATATAGCCATACAAAAGCAGAAAATATGTGACATTAAGCACAAATTTTACATGAATATTACCCTTAAAAGTAGTAAAAGCCCTATCACCATACAGTAATAGGGCTTTTGGATCAATTCACTTATTTAGCTTTTGCCAGAAATTTACCATACATTTCATGGTCTTCCTTCATCATTTGGTCAGCTTCTTCACCAACGATGCAGGTAGGATCAATGCCTTGCTTCTTGAAGTATTCTTTAAATTCTTTAGATTCGCAAACCTTCTTAGCAGCA
>USBG01000054.1 GCA_900552855.1 uncultured Phascolarctobacterium sp.
AAAAGCTCTTTATCTACTAGCCAAAAAGACTCATATACTTTTCTCTATATAATATCACCTATGCTAAAAGAGCATCTAATAAAATTAAAAATCAGCCCCATAACATACTACAGTTATAAGGCTGATGTATTGCAGCTTATATATTATTTTTTGGGAGTAATAGCTAAAACGCGCGCAGGCATACCATTAGCATTTTCAAATCTAGGCCAACCTACAAAGATAATAGCACCGGCAGGAGCAACCTTATCAAGATTATTCATAACCTCAACCTGCACCTTGCCTTTAGCCAATACATAGCGCTCACAAGCCAAATCCCCAACAGCAGCAGCTAAAGCGGAAGCATCAGTATCAAGAGTTTCATGACCATTAGCAGCAGCATTACGCTCCTCATAAATGTACTTTAACGCCTCTAAGGACCAACCAGGAAAGTTTTCACTGCCATCATCAGCAATACCACTAATAGCATTCATATCAGGCCAAAACTTAGCCCAACCAGTGTGCAAAGCCACAAAAGCACCATCAGGAATATTACCATACTTAGCCTCATATTCCTTAATATCTTCCACTGTAACAGCATATAAAGGATTTTCAGCAACCTTGGCAGTAACGTCAACAACGCATAAAGGATACAGCATATTATCTACGCCAAAGGACTCAGACATAGGCGCACCCTTGATAAAATGACCAGGAAAATCAATATGAGTGCCAAATTGACCAGGAAACTTGAAAGTCTGAATTTCGCATTCCAGCATGGGAGTACCCCAATTATAGCAAACCTTGCCAAGCTCCAAATTGCCATCAGGCACACCGCCCCAATAAGGGCTATCGTTATTCAAGGAGTGGGATAAATCCACCAGCTCATATTCAGGAGACTGCAGTTCCTTTAAAACATTCCATAATTTATAACTCATAAACTCACCTCTTACTTTACAGATTTACTGTAAAGCTTTTTCATCTAATTTTCTTGTAAATAATTCTATCATTAATATGGACATCTGTAAATAAGATATTAGTTTATAATCGTTAATACCCCTTCTAACCTACAAGAATGTATTCATTTGTACATTTTAGCTATTATTATACAGAACTATAACTACAAAAAAAGAACGCCGCAGCCGAAGCAGCGACGCTCTTAAGATTGGGATGAACTATTTAGTTTTCAATTAGAAGCTATAGCGAACGCCGGCGTTCCATTGCCACGGGGTTTCTAAATCACCGCCAAAGGTTTTCATAACATCAGCATACTCACCATCATTGCCAAGCCATGTGCCATACAAACTTAAGGAAAGGCTGCTGTTTTCACCACTGCCATTAGCATAGCTGGTTTTACCATCATTGTGACTGATAGCTGCACCATAATGCCAATCACCATAAGCCTTATCATAGCCTAATTGAAAGAAATTGTATTGGTTTTTAAAGTTATCATTATATTCAAACTCACCACGGCTCATACGGGTCCAAATGCCTTGGTCACCCTCGCTGCTACGCAACTCGCCTAAGCGTTGAGCAAGAGAGCTATCCTCTTGACGCCATGCAGCAATTGCTACACTAGCAATATCACGCATGCTGTCCATAGTGGTTGTAGAGGTGCCTTGCTGAACAGTTCCTTTATCAACGCTTACAACACCATTTTCATCTACTTTTAAATCACTACTAATACCACCGCTGATTAAGCCCTCTTGAATATTACCAGTTGCATCTAATTTATCATCATTGCCCTTAACAGACAAGCTTCCTGCCAATGCGTCAAGAGCTGCTTTACTATCTTCAATATCATCAGCAGTCACACCAGATAGATTAAGGTCAATCTTACCCTCAACATTAGAATTGTCATCTTTACCTAAAACAACTTCACCAAGCTTCCAAACACCATTATCAAGCTCACCTTTAATGTTAATGTCGCCACCATTGCCAGCAACATTATCAATCTGAATTTTTTGATCAGCACCACCGTTTACATTAATAACACCACCATCATACGAGCATGTATACCATTTACAATATCAGTTTGTTTTAAAGAAGCGTCCTCCAAACTGAAGGAATTAGCTTTAATTGTCTTATACAAACTCTTGTATCCAGTATTCCTTAAATCGTAAGATTAGTTAAAGAGCCTTGTTATGTAAAAACTAATCCTAAAATCCAATTTTCACTAGACCCCAAGATTAGTTAAAGAAACAAAAATACCACATCGGAGTTTTCAGTCCAATGTGGTATTCAGTATTTGTATTATTATTTTACAGGAATTTTTAGATCTTCCAGTGCTTTTTTAGCTGCATGCTGTTCTGCATCCTTTTTGCTACGACCACTACCGATACCAATTACCTTGTGATCAAGCAAAACTTCAGAGGTAAATACCTTGTTATGCTCAGGTCCAACACTATCAACCAGTCGATAGCCAATGGAAACCTCGCCATCACGTTGGAGATATTCCTGCAGTCTGGTTTTATAGTCATTATAAATACCATGAGTGCAAATATAGTCAATCTCCTCACGCATCAGTCCCAAGATATATGCTCTAGCAGTTTCCATACCAAGGTCAAGAAAAATAGCTCCTAGTACGGATTCAAAGGCATCAGCTAAGATGGATGGACGCTTACGTCCGCCACTTTGCTCCTCACCTCTACCAAGACGCAGGTATTCTCCTAAATGAATTTTCTTAGAATATTCATAAAGAGAACCTTCGCATACCAGATGAGCACGCAGCTTTGTCAGCTGGCCCTCATCAAGCTGTGGGAAGTTTTTATACATATATGTGCTAACGATAACACTCAGCACAGAGTCACCTAAAAATTCAATTCTTTCGTTGTGCTGTGGTTTAGGAGTTTGCTTTGCCTCATGAGCATAGGATGTATGAGTCAAAGCCATATCTAATAGCTCTAATTCATTCATGATTATACCCAGCTCGCGGCAAAAGCTCTGCAGCTGTCGTATACGATCCTCTTGCATATCCCTCAACCTACTTTAGTCAACGTATTTTTTGAAAACGATAGCAGCATTGTGACCGCCAAAGCCTAAGTTGTCGCTCAGTGCAGCATTAACCTCTGCTTGACGTGCAACATTAGGAACGTAGTCCAGATCCATCGGAGTCTCATCATCCAGATCCTTATCAGCATAGTTGATGGTAGGAGGAACAAGGCTATTTTCGATGGTCATTACAGTTGCAATAGCTTCAACAGCACCAGCAGCACCTAACAGGTGACCAATCATAGATTTGTTAGAGCTAATCATCAGCTTGTAGGCGTGTTCGCCAAATACCTTTTTGAAGGCAATGGTTTCACCTAGGTCATTACGGTGAGTGGAGGTACCATGGGCATTGATATAATCAATATCCTCCGGTTTCAGGCCTGCATCCTTAATAGCTGCTTCCAAGCATTGTGCGGAAGGAACGCCACTGGGGTCCGGAGCAGTGATATGGTATGCATCACAGTTCATAGCAAAGCCTGCCAGTTCAGCATAGATATGAGCACCACGTGCTTTAGCATGCTCCAGCTCTTCCAGAACCAGAACGCCAGCGCCTTCGCCTAATACGAAGCCATCACGTTTTTTATCAAAGGGGCAAGAAGCTTGCTCAGGGTTATCGTTATTAGTGGACAGTGCTTTCATATTAGCAAAGCCTGCAATAGCAATAGGAGAAACAGCTGCTTCTGAACCACCTGCTAGCATTACGTCAGCATCACCATATTGGATGGAACGCAGAGCATCGCCTAAGCAGTTGGTACCACTTGCACATGCAGTTACGATACAGGTATTAGGACCTTTCAGACCGCATGCAATAGCAATTTGGCCAGCAGACATATTAGGAATGTCCATAGGAATGAAGAAGGGGCTTACCTTGGAGGGGCCTTTTTCACCCATTTTCAGAGATTGTTCATAGAAGGTTTGAATACCACCAATGCCGCTGCCTACGCATACGCCACAACGATAAGGATCTTCTTTTTCCATATCCAGCTTTGCATCTTCCATAGCCAGCTTAGCAGCAGCTACAGCAAAGTGGGTTACACGGTCCATACGTTTGCCTTCTTTTTTATCAATGAAAGCAGTGTAATCAAAGTCTTTTACTTCGCCTGCAATTTTAACAGTGAAGCCTTCAGTATCAAATTGGGTAATGGGAGCAATGCCGGATTTACCAGCTACAAGATTGGACCAGAAGGTGTCCTTGCCAATACCAACGGGGGTAATAGGGCCAACACCAGTAACAACTACTCTACGCTTAGTCAAAACTAATCACCTCGAAATTAAATTTTTTCTACTTCTTCTTTTATACGTCTAAAGATTTCCTTAACAGGAAGGATTTCTTTAATTTTCCACATATTGGCACCGGTAAATACCAAACCATGTTCTACGTCACCCTGTTGAGCTCTAGTCAGAGCACGAATAATGCAGAAGCTATGAGTGCAATGCTTTAGGCATGCATCACATTCGGTCGGTTTCGGAGCTTTATTTTCCAAAGACAGCTGTGCAAAGGGATTACGTATTGCACGTCCCTTATAGCCTACAGGGCTATCAATTTGTACAACGTCTTCTTTTTTCATTTTCAGATAGAATTCCTTCAGTGCAGGAGCACCATTGGATTCTTCACTAGCGGCAAAACGGCTGCCCATCTGAACACCGCTTGCACCAAGATTAATCAGCTCTGCTACATCGTTGCCATCTACAGCACCGCCTGCAGCAATAACAGGTATATTAACAGCCGCAACAATCTCCGGCAGAATTTCTTTAATAGAACGTTGAGTACCTAAATGGCCGCCAGCCTCAGTACCTTCAACAATGATTGCAGATGCTCCAAGCTTCTCAGAAATCTTAGCCAGTTTTACAGAGGATACGATGGGAACAACCTCAACGCCATACTCTCGTCCGACGGCGAAAATATCTCTTGAAAAACCGGCGCCGGCTACGATTAAATCAATTTTCTCTTGTGCGGCAGTTGTAATGAGGCCAAGAAACTCTCTCGCAGCAAACATAGCATTAATGCCAATGATACCCTTGCCACCGGTCAGCTTTCTTGCTAAACGGATTTCAGTACGAAGCTCATCAAAGCTCATACCAGACGCAGCAATTAAGCCAATGCCGCCTTCATTTGCTACGGCTGCTGCCAAACGAGCAGTGGACAGCCTAATAGCCATGCCTCCTTGTATAATCGGTACTTGTGCAGTATGCTTACCGATTTTCAGCACTGGTAATTTCAACAAATATCCCCCATTTCGGACTAAACTAAGCTTTTCAGCGGGAGCCCTAAGGCTCCCACGTCAAAAGCATTGAAAAGCATTATTTCTCTTCATCCAGCAGTTTAACAGCATCAGCTACAGTGCGGATTTTTTCAGCTTTTTCATCAGGAATTTCAACACCGAATTCCTCTTCGAAAGCCATGATCAGTTCAACGATGTCGAGGGAGTCAGCGCCGAGGTCATCGATGAAAGCGGATTCCATCTTTACTTCGTCAGCGTCAACGCTCAGTTGTTCAACAGTGATATCTCTTACTTTGTCGAAAGTGCTCATTACGATTCACCTCCTTCCAATGATAAATTTGCAGGTTGCCCTATTACATTACCATACCACCGTCAACATGTAAAGTCTGACCGGTAATATAATTTGCGTCATCGCTTGCAAGGAACAAGACAGCCTTTGCAATATCTTCAGTTTCGCCCAGCTTGTGCAGGGGAATGGAGTTAAGCATACCCTCTACAACCTTTTCAGAAAGAACGCTGGTCATATCAGTTTTGATGAAGCCAGGAGCGATTGCATTTACGGTAATACCGCGAGCAGCAACTTCCTTAGCTACAGCTTTGGTGAAGCCAATTACGCCTGCTTTAGCAGCAGAGTAGTTAGCCTGACCAGCATTGCCCATAACACCTACAACGGAGCTAATGTTAACAATGCGGCCTGCTTTTTGCTTCATCATGTATTTTACAGCTGCTTTAGTGCAGTTGAAAACACCCTTCAGGTTAGTGGTCAATACTGCATCCCAATCCTCTTCCTTCATACGCATCAGCAGACCGTCGCGGGTAATGCCTGCGTTGTTTACAAGAATATCGATGCGGCCAAACTCTTTAACAGCTTGGTCAATCATTTCAGTTGCAGCATCAGTGGAGGAAATATCCGCCTGAATTACAAGAGCCTTGCGACCCATTGCTTCGATTTCAGCAGCTACTTCTTTGGCAGCAGCTTCGCTACCAGCATAGTTTACTACTACGTCAGCACCTTCAGCAGCCAGAGCCAGAGCGATTGCACGGCCAATACCACGGGAAGCGCCGGTTACAAGAGCTTTTTTACCTTCAAGTTTCATCTTTCTACTCTCCTAAATTTTAATTATTTTTCAAAATGAGCTAAAACCTTTTCCAGGCTAGCAGGATCTTCGATGTTCAGTGCAGGCAGACCTTTGGCAATCTTCTTGGTAAAGCCAGTCAGAACCTTGCCAGGACCAACTTCAACAAAGGTGTCTACACCGTCAGCTACCATGTTGCGTACAGAGGTTTCCCAAAGTACAGGCATTGCAGCTTGTTTAACCAACAGCTCTTTAATTTCAGCACCGCTGGTAACTTCCTTAGCAGTTACGTTAGCAACTACAGGGATAGTAATATCTTTAATTTCAATAGGTGCCAAAACCTCAGCTAAACGCTCAGAAGCTGGTTTCATAAGGGTGCTGTGGAAGGGTGCGGATACAGGCAGAAGAACAGCACGTTTTGCACCTGCAGCCTTCAGAGCTTCAACAGCTTTATTTACTGCGTTAACAGCACCGGCAATAACAACTTGGCCAGGGCAGTTAAAGTTTACAGCTTGAACAGCTTCGCCAGCTTCAGACTCTACAGCTTGGCAGATTTCTACGATTTTATCGCTTTCAAGGCCTAATACTGCAGCCATGCTGCCTTCGCCTACAGGAACAGCCTCTTGCATGAACTGACCACGTTTACGAACGATGCGTACTGCATCAGCAAAAGCCAACGCACCGGTGTTAACCAGAGCAGAATATTCACCCAGGCTATGACCTGCTGCTACGTCACAGGAAATACCTTTTTCCTTCAGTACAGCTGCACAAGCGGTGCTTGCAGTCAGAATTGCAGGTTGAGTGTTATAGGTCAGGCGCAAATCGGATTCAGGACCCTCAAAGCACATCTTGGTAATAGAGAAGCCCAGGGCTTCGTCAGCTTCCTCAAAAACGCGTTTTGCTACAGCATACTCATCATAGAATGCTTTGCACATACCAACAGTTTGGGAACCTTGTCCAGGGAATACGAATGCAACTTTGCTCATTGGGATAGACCTCGCTTTCTAGTGATACTTACTTTAAGATTATTTGCTCCATTTCAGAACGATGGAAGCCCAGGTCAGGCCTGCGCCAAAGCCATCTAGAAGGATATTGTCACCCTTCTTCAGAGCACCTGCTGCTTGAGCCTCGCACAAAGCGATAGGAATAGATGCAGCAGAGGTATTAGCATATTTGTCAACGTTCACCCAAACCTTTTCCATAGGCATCTTCAGACGCTTAGCAGCGGAAGAAATGATGCGCAGGTTTGCTTGGTGGGGGAACAGCATATCCAAATCTTCAGCCTTCATGTTAGCATTTGCCAGAGCACGTTTAGCAGTTTTACCCATAATTTGGATAGCAAATTTAAATACTTCAGGACCATTCATGTGAATGGTGTGGTCATTAGCCTCAACAGTTTCAGGAGAAGCCGGGTTACGGCTGCCACCTGCAGGTTGAATCAGGTACTTACCGCCGGAGCCATCAGCACCCATATCAATACCCAGTACGCCATATCCCTCTTCAACAGGGCCCAGAACTGCTGCGCCAGCACCATCGCCAAAAAGCACACAGGTGTTACGGTCAGTCCAGTTCATAATACGGGACAGGGTTTCAGCACCAATAATCAGTGCGTGTTTATAAAGACCGGTAGCAATCATTTGGCTTGCTACGCCTAAGCTATAAACAAAGCCACTGCAGCCTGCTGCCAAATCAAATGCAGCAGCATTTTTTGCACCAATTTTATCCTGCACTAAGCATGCAGTAGAAGGGAATACATGGTCAGGAGAAGCAGTTGCAACGATTACAAGATCCAGTTCTTCAGGAGCAACTCCTGCGTCCTTTAAAGCTACCATAGCTGCGTTATAGCACAGGTCGGAGGTTGCTTCCTCAGGAGCAGCAATATGACGCTGCTTAATGCCAGTACGCTCTGTAATCCATTGGTCACTGGTTTCTACCATTTTTTCTAAATCAAAGTTTGTTAAAGTCTTTTCAGGAACATAATGTCCCATGCCTAAAATGCCAACCGCTCTAGTCATTACTCGATTTCCTCGTTTCTTTTTTGAGATTCCGCAACTCTTTCAGTTATGATTTGCACAACATCCTGTTCTGCAAATTCCATAGCTACGTGAATTGCGTTGGTAATTGCTTTTGCCTTGGAGCTTCCATGACAAATGATGAAGGGCGCTTTTACGCCTAACAGCAGTGCGCCGCCATATTCAGCAGGATCAACACGCTTTTTCATCTTCTTCAGGGCCGGCTTAATAAGTAAACCACCCAGCTTAGCCAGGAAACCACCATTCATAATTGCTTCCTTAATCATTGTCATAATGGCGCTGGCAAGACCTTCGCCAAATTTTAAAACAACATTTCCAACAAAGCCATCACACACAACTACATCCACAGTTCCTTTATTAATGTCGCGGCCCTCTACGTTGCCGATAAAATTAATAAACTTAGTCTTTTGGAGCAGTGGATAGGTGGCAAGAGCTTGCTCGTTACCTTTAGTTTCTTCTTCACCGATGTTCAAAAGTCCTACTCGCGGTGAATCTATTTTAAGAATCTTTTCTGCATACACAGCACCCATAATGGAGCTGACTGCCAAAGTATCAGGTTTTGCATCAACATTAGCGCCACTGTCTAATACAACGGTAGCACCCTTAAGGTTGGGAATGGGAGTTGCAATTGCAGGACGCTCAACGCCTTTAATACGACCTACGCCAAATAAAGCAGATGCCACTGCAGCGCCTGTACTGCCAGATGACACCAATGCATCGCACTCACCATCATGAAGCATCTTAGAAGCAACTACAATGGAAGCATCCTTTTTGCTTCTAACAGCTCTAGCAGGATGTTCATCCATAGCTATTACCTGGCTAGCATGACGAATGGAAATCTTTTCTTCATTGCCAGCTCCGTATTCAACAAGCAGCTTTTTTATTGTTTCCTCGTCACCGACTAGGACCACCTGGCAGCCATATGCTTTAACTGCGTTAACCGCACCAAGCACCAGCTCCTTAGGACCGTAGTCAGTACCCATAACGTCTACGGCTATCTTCATGCTTCCGGCTCCCCTTCTTGCACAACTCTGTCGTCTAGGGACACAATGATGAACTTGGCCCTGAAAACTTCTTCGTTATTATTTTTAATAGTTACAAAGATATAAAACTTTCCGCCTCGGCGATGGGTTACCATTGCCTTAGCTACTAAAGTTACGCCGGCATTTACTGGTATCTTGTACTTAACATTACCAACCTCAGTCAAAGCAGCCTCTGCGTCCACTACTGCCAACGCCAGTGTATTGGCCATAGCAAAAAGGTAGTGACCACGTGCCACGCCGGTCTTTTCCAAAACCATATCATTTGATATCTTTAGAGTGGAAATACCAATCTTATTCAACTCCAGGTCCAAAAGCTCGCCTACAATATCTTTTTTATCAATAGCACGAACCTTGGTCTGAGCCTCTTCAGCCATATTCCGAGTTCTAGCTCTCAGCTCTGGAATTCCTAAAGCTACACGGTCGAGACGAATTGTTTGAACGCTTACCTTAAGCATTTCCGCCAGCTGTTCATCAGTACAAAAGGGATTTTCCCTCAGCAGCTTCTTTAAGCTTTTGTGGCGTATTAACTTTTTTGAAGAATTCACTTGTCTCACCCCCGTTTTTAGCACCAGCTATTAATATCTGTTTTTATTATAAGAGTATGTGATAATTTTGGCAAGTGATTTTTAACGTATTTTGTGACAGAAATGCAAAAAACTCGTGTGGTTTTTTAATCGTTCAGATAAAAATAACCCTTGCATTTATCGTAAAATCAATCATTTTTTCAATACAAAAGCGTATATTCCCTACTAAATAGTCAGGATATTACCATCATTGCTGCATTCTAGCACCAAAGCTATAAATAATACATATAAAAATTCTAAAATCAAATCCACTTTTACACAAATTCACCTTTGACTTTAGTACCAGCTCCTAGTATTAAAAATTTACGAAACAAAGCAAAAAGCTCTCGGATTCCTCCGAGAGCTTCCATGTCTGAATTATTCAGCTTTAGCAATGACTTGTTTGCCGTTGTAGTAACCGCATTCAGGGCAAACGCGGTGAGGCATTTTCAGTTC
>USBG01000055.1 GCA_900552855.1 uncultured Phascolarctobacterium sp.
GTGCTAGTATTTATTTTGACTTCCCCAGTGTTGGTGCAACCGAGAATATTATGATGGCTGCAGCCCTAGCTGAGGGTACAACTATTTTGGAGAACGCAGCAGAGGAGCCTGAAATTGTTGCTTTGGCTAACTATCTGAATAAGATGGGTGCTAAGGTACGTGGTGCAGGTACTAATCTGATTCGTATAGAGGGTGTAAAGGAGCTGCACGGTGCAGATTACACTATTATTCCTGACCGTATTGAGGCAGGAACTTATATGATTGCTGCTGCAATGACTGGCGGCGATGTAATAGTGGAAAATGTCCTTCCTGAGCATCAAAAGCCTTTGATTGCAAAGCTGCGTGAAGCTGGTGCAATTGTGGAAGAGGATATTGACCGTGTTCATGTTGTTGGCACAGGTCAGCTTAAGGCTGTAGATGTTAAAACCCTGCCTTATCCTGGATTCCCGACAGATATGCAGGCGCAGATGATGGCTATGATGGTAGTGTCAGAAGGTCGCAGCAAGGTAACTGAAACTGTTTTTGAAAACCGTTTTATGCACGTTGTTGAGCTAAATCGTATGGGCGCTAAAATTTCTACAGAGGGACGTAGTGCTGTTATTGATGGTCCTTGTCAATTGACAGGCTGTGATGTACGCGCAACTGACTTACGTGCAGGCGCAGCTATGATTTTGGCAGGCCTTGTAGCAGATGGTACTACTCGTATTGGTGATTTGTACCATATTGATCGTGGTTATGAACATATTGTAGATAAGCTGAGACTTTTAGGTGCTGATATTGAGCGTATCAACGTTGATTAAGTCATTTATTTGAATGAACAGGAGATAAGAAATGTTTAAAAGTACTGATATAGGCATTGATTTAGGTACTGCTAATATTTTAGTATTTGTTAAGGGCAAGGGTGTAGTGCTGAAAGAGCCTGCTGTTGTTGCTATTGACACAGTACGTAATAAAGTGCTTGCTGTTGGCGAAGAAGCTAACGAAATGCGTGGTCGTGCTCCTGGAAGTATTACTGCAATCCGTCCGTTAAGAGAGGGCGTAATTGCTAATTATACTGTAACCCAGAAGCTTTTGGCGTATGTTATTGAAAAGGTTGCCGGTAAGAGTTTGTTCTTTAAGCCCCGTGTTATGACATGCGTTCCTATTGGCATTACTTCTGTTGAGAAGCGTGCTGTAATGGAAGCAACTATGCATGGCGGTGCATCTAAAACCTATTTGATTGAAGAACCCTTAGCTGCTGCGCTTGGTGCCGGTATTGATATTTCTGTGCCTCGAGGCAATATGGTTATTGATATTGGTGGTGGTACTACTGATATTGCGGTTTTGAGCTTAGGCGGTATTGTTGTTGATTCTTCTATCCGCATTGGCGGTGACCACTTTGATGAATGCATTGAACGTTATGTAAAAAAGGTGCATAATGTTGCTATTGGTGATAGAACTGCAGAAGAGATTAAAATGAATGTTGCAACTGTATCTAAGGATGGTCGCAATGAATCAATCAGTGTACGTGGACGTGATTTAATTACAGGTCTGCCTACTACTATTAGTGTAACCTCTGAAGATTGTCGAATTGCACTAGAGGATTCCATTGCTTCTCTTGTTGCTACCATTAGGGGCGTATTGGAGAAATGTCCTCCTGAACTGGCAGCAGATATTGTCGATAATGGCATTTATCTGACTGGTGGCGGTGCCTTGATGGATGGATTAGCCGAGGTAATTGCTGCTCAAACTGGTATCACTACTAGAATTGCTGATAATCCATTAGATTGTGTGGCTTTGGGTACTGGTAAGGCTTTGGAAAACCTTGATAAGCTTCATCCTGGTAGTATTTACACTGCTTCTAATTTGGATATTTAAATAGTATTTACATAAAATACACAGCTAAAGCTGTGTATTTTTCTTATTAACACGAGGTTTATATATGAAGAAAATAATTGCCTTAATTTTAGGTGTTTTGTGTGTAGTAATGACTTCTGTTGTATATGCTGCACCTGTAGGAAAACTGCGTACTAGTATTAGTCCTGCGAGAGTACGTATTGTTTTAGATAGTCAAGCTCCTATTGAGTATAAGGTTGAGAAAAAAGGACTGAAACTGGAGCTAGATTTGCCACAAAGCAGCTCACAAAGACAGCATGTAGAGCTTAAGGATACCTCTATTAAGAATGTAATCTTACAGCCCAAGGGTAAAGCTAGTAAACTAACTATCAATTTAGCTAAGGACTGTCAATATAAGGTTTATCGTTTAGAAGGACCTAATCGTTTGGTCATAGATGTATTTCGCATCAATATAATCACTCAAAATAAAACCCTTGCTAATGGTGTTACTTATTCCTATCGTCAGGATGAGTTTAATGGTAAACAGGTGCATGCCTTTGTTCTTGCCTTAAGCAAGGATGCACTCTGTGAGCTGCGTCCTTTTTCTGCAGCAGGTGCTTATAATGGACGTGGCTTGCTGACTACTGCAGCAGCAGGTAATGGTGCTTTAGCTGCTATTAATACATCTTATTTTGATACTGATGGCTGGGTTATTGGTAGTACAAAGTATGGTGGACAATTTATCAGCATGGATGAAAATCCTCGTAGTGGCTTAGTTGTGCTTGCAAATCAAAGCATGATTATTCCTGACCTTAGATATAAGGGCATAGTTCATCTGCCTAAGGGCAAGACCTTACAGCTTAAGGGTATGAATCGTGCTCGTATCGCTGATGATTTGGTGCTTTACAATGAGCATTATGCACTTACTACTAAAACTAATAACTATGGTAGAGAAATAAAAATAAAGAATAATAGAGTAGTAGAGGTTTCTACTAAAGGTAATATGAGGATAGAGCCTGGTTGTGTTGTTGTTTCAGGTCACGGCGTTAATGCAGCTGCTTTGGCAGGAGTTAGAGTTGGTGATAAAGTAAGCGTATCTGAAACACTTGGAAATCCTTTGGCAGACCAGGCAAAGCTTGTAATTACTGGCGGACCGATGCTTTTGCAGAATGGTAAGGTTTGCGTGCGTAGTGTAGAGGAAAACATTCCAAGAGATATTGCTGTTGGACGTGCTCCACGTACGGCAGTTGGCGTTAAGCGTGATGGCACTATTCTGCTGCTGGTTGTTGACGGACGAAGCTTTGCATCATCTGGCATGACCTTAAATGAATTGGCACAGTACTTTTTACGTTTAGGTGCTATAAATGCTGTTAACTTTGATGGCGGCGGCTCTAGTGCTATGGTAGTAGATGGTAGGCTTGTCAATAAGCCATCTGATGGCAAGGAAAGAAGAGTCAGCATGGGATTGGGCGTTTTTAGAAAATAATTATTTTTACTAAAAGTAATTGTTAGGAGAAGCAGAGGTTTTATATAATAATACTGAGCTTGCTGTTGTAAATACCGTAAATATGGCCAATAAGCTACTTAAAAGTTACAAATAAGTGAACTGCTTGAAAAAAGCGTTTTTACGTTGTATAATTTATTTTAGAAAAGTGTATAAAGCCCCAAAAAGGAGGCGGAAAAAATGCGTAAGAAAATAATGTCTATTGTAGCTTTAGCTGTGGCTGGTGTGATGAGTGCCTATGCATTTGCTTATGCAGCTGTTACTGAACAGTATGCTGCTGTTAGTGGTGTTGTAGCTGCTGATGGTCTTGTACAGCCTGGTACTATGGTACAAAAAGGTGATGTATTGGTTAAAGTAACATCTCTGGCAGGCGGAAGCATTGCTGCAGCAAGAGCATCTGCTGCTGGCAAGGTTACTGCAGTGCTGGTTCAGCCTGGTGATAAGATTGTAGCTAAACAAGCGGTAGCAAAATTATCTGAGTAAATTTTCGCAACCGGCGTGGTCTTCACGCCGGTTTTTGCGATATATAGGAGAAGCTAATGTTGGTAAGATTACTTTTTGTATTATTGATGTGCTTTAGCCAGCTGGCGTATGCTAATGTACCTATTATGCCTGTTAAGGATTTGCAGCCTGGTATGCAGGGTGTTGGTAAAACTGTAATTCAGGGAGATACCATAGAAGAATTTAACGTAGAAATCTTGGGTGTTAGTGGTACTGAAACATCTGGCTATAGTATATTTGTAAGACTGTATGGTCCTTTAATTGAAAAAACTGGTGGTGTAGCTCAGGGTATGAGCGGTAGTCCGGTATATGTTGATGGCAGACTTGTAGGTGCAGTGGCCTTTGGCAAAACCTTCAACGACCCGCATTATTGCTTTTTGACTCCCATTGGTAATATGCTGCAGCTTTTAGACGAGCCGTCTGCAAAGCCTCAGGAATGGCTTCCTAAGGGAACCGGTCTGATGGCTGGTGGCTTTACTCCCTTTGGTTTAGAGTATTTACAGGAAAAGCTGGCTCCTTTAGGTTTAGAGGCAATTGGTGCAGGCAGTGCAGGTGGCAATGGTAGTAATAAAGCTTTAGAGCCAGGCAGTGCCGTAGGTGCAGCCATTATGCAGGGAGATATGACCTTGGGTGCATTGGGTACAGTTACTTGGACTGATGATAAGGGGCAGGTTCTTGCCTTTGGACATCCTTTTATGCAGCGTGGCAATAGTAATTTCTTCATGAATAGAGCTTGGGTTTTGGGCTGTATTCCTAATATGCAAAGCAGCTATAAGGTTGGCAATATTGGTGAAGCTATTGGAACGTTTACTCAGGATAGAGCCAGTGGTATTGGCGGTACCGTTGGTAAGCTTCCAGAGCAGATTCCTGTTCATGTTGCTTGTAGTGATTTGACTCGTGGACTCAATCACAGTACCAGGGTACAGGTTATTGAGGATGAAGAGCTTTTGCCTACTATTGTTGATTCTGCGGTTATTAACTCTATCAGTAAAACTGTGGACCGTAATGGTGGTGGCACAGCTAAGATGCATTTTGTTATCACAGGTGTTGATAGCAAGGGCAAGCTACTGAAGATTGATAGAGAAAACATGTATTATGCTAATCAGGGATTGCTGAGAAATGTTAATCTGGAAATGATTGAAGCTTTGAATATCCTAATGCAGAATAAGCTGGAAAAGGTAAATGTATATGGTATAACAGTGGAATCTGAAATTAGTGAGGATGCTCAGGTAGTAGAAATTACCAGTGTTGCCACTAAGGAGCGTAAGGTTAAGGCTGGTACCAAGGTTCCTATAATGGTTACTATGAAGCCCTTCAGAGGTCAGGAGTTTACTGAAACAGTGTATTTTGTAGTGCCTAAGGACCATCCTGGCGGACACCTGATGCTTAATGTGCGTGGTGGCAGCAGTATGGCATGGATTATCAATACTCTGCGTAAGCAAAAGGAAGAGGGCCTGCCTTCTGCTCAGAGACAGGAAAAACAGCGTACCTTGGAGGACTATGTTAAGCGCGTTAATAATGCAGACAAAAATAATGAGCTTATTATAGATATTGCCTCTGTTCCTACAAGACCAGAGGATATGCAAAATGATGCTGGTCTGGAAGGCTTGCTGCAGGGCTCTCCCTTTAAACAGAAGTATCCCTTTGATTTTATACTTGATGGTGAGTGCGAAATTGCTTTAGAAGTATATAAATAGGATATATGTAAAATTTTTATGATGTCAGATATTTGACATAAATATGGTTTATAATGATAAAATAGTACAGCTTTAATTGGATATAAGGATTTGCTATGGTAAATAAGCTTTGTGTTTTTCTCGGAAATAGAATACTGAATTTTACTGCAGCCAGTGGACGCATAACATTATTGTTTTTAGCGACTGTAAAAAGGCTAAAGGATGCAAATTGGCGTGAGGTAATCAGACAAATGGCTCTTTTAGGTGCCGATAGCTTGCCAATAGTGCTCATGACTATTCTTTGTACTGGTATGGTTTTTTCTATTCAGACCGCAAAGGAGTTTGTAGAGCTAGGAGCAGCTTCCACCGTTGGTGGCATTGTGGCTATTGCTATGGGCCGTGAGCTTGTTCCAGTACTTACAGGTGTAGTTGTTGCAGGAAGAATAGGCGCAGCTATTGCAGCTGAGCTTGGCACTATGAAGGTTACGGAGCAAATTGACGCTTTAAAGGTTATGGCAGCCAATCCTATTAGCTTTTTAGTGGTGCCACGCTTTATTGCTATCATACTTATGATGCCACTGCTAATTGTTTGTGCTAATCTGATTGGTAATATTGGTGGTTGGTTTGTAGCCCATTATTATGCAGGTATTGGTAGCTTTACTTATACCAACTCTATTCAAACCTATGCTGAATTTTATGATATTTTTGGCGGCATGGTAAAGGGAGCCTTCTTTGGTGCTATCATTGCTATAGTTGGCTGCTACAAGGGCCTTAATGCACCCAATGGTGCTGAGGGAGTAGGCTTGGCTACAACCGCTTCCGTAGTATTATCAATTATTCTTATTTTTATTGCTAACTACTTTTTGTCCATTGTGTTGTATGTATAAGGAGCTGGCGTAATGAGTGAAAATAATGCAGTTATTAGTGTTCGCCAGCTAAAGATAGCTTTTGGACCTAAGGTTGTTTTAAGTAGTGTTGATTTTGATGTGTTTAAGGGTGAAACACTGGCTATTATAGGTCCCTCTGGTTCTGGCAAGAGTACCATCATGAAGGTTCTGACGGGTCTTTTACCACCAACAGCTGGTAGTGTATTAATAGATGGTCAGGAGACAAGCTCCTTTACCGAGGAGCAGTGGGATGAGCTGCGCAAGGAAATGGGCGTGGTTTTTCAGTATTCTGCTTTATTTGATTTTCTTGATGTTGGTGAAAATGTAGCCTTTGGCTTAAGACGTTATTTTAAGCTAACAGAAGAGGAAATTGTAGCTAAGGTGGCAAGTCTTTTGGATATGGTTGGCATGCCAGGAACCGAGCGTATGATGCCTTCGGAGCTTTCTGGTGGTATGAAAAAACGTGTAGGCTTGGCGCGTGCCTTGGCTATGCAGCCTAAATTTATTTTTTACGATGAGCCAACCTCGGGTCTTGACCCAGTTATGACCATGACTATTAGTCGTTTGATTCGTAAAACCCAGGAGCTGGGAATTACATCTATTTTGATTACTCACGATATGGAATCTGCCTTTTATGCAGCAGACCGTATCGCTATGCTATACAAGGGAAGGATTGTGCAGGCTGGCACAGTTGCAGAAATTAAGGAGAGCAGCAATCCTGTGGTAAGTGCTTTTATTAGTGGACAGGAGCTGAAAGAGGAGGATGCAATAGATGAGTAGCAGTGAGGTTAAGGTAGGTGCATTTGCTTTAGGCAGCGCTGCTGTTCTGGCAGGCATCATAACCTTTATGGGAGCTTTTTCCTTTGGTAAAAGTGGCTATCAGTTAAATATTAATTATCCTAGCGTTAATGGGCTGATGCAGGGACATGTAGTACGTTATGCAGGTGTACAGGTTGGTACTGTTAAAGAGATAAAAGTAGAAAAGGATAAGGTTGCCGTAGTTGTAGAGATTAACGATGATATCAAGATTCCTCAGGGTGCTGCCTTTTCTATAGGTGCTGATGGTATCATGGGCGAAAAATTTGTTAATGTTACACCGCCACATCAATTTGGTAATGGCTATATTGCTGAAGGTGCAACAATTAATGGCGCTTCAGGTGGCGGTATGGATGAATTTTTTGCCAATTCCGGTGATCTTCTTAAGCGTTTAGAAAATATTGCTGTAGCCTTTGAAAATATCTTTGGCGACAAAGAGGTTCAATCTGCTATGCGCAGCGGCTTTAAAAGCATGGGCGGCGTTATGGATAATATGAATACCTTTACCAAGGTTATGGCTGGTGGGGGTGGAGAAAAACAGCAGAAGCTTAGCACTTGTATAAAAAATATGAACGAGCTGAGTCGTCGTATGAATAATACGGTTCATCATTTGGAAAGCATTATGGCAAATGTTGATAATAATGGTCAAACTGGTCGTAATGTGGCCGCTATGGCGCAAAATATGGCTGAAACAAGTCAGCGTATAGAAAATATTGTAGCGGCATTAGAAACAGTAGCTCAGGATCCAGAGACTACCAAGTCCATTAAAGAAACACTTCATAATGTGCGTGATACAAGTGCTAGTGCTAAGAAAATTTTAGGAGCCGTTTCAGATGCCGAGTTTTCTGCTGATGTTGGCAGTAGTATGAAGGGCAGCGATTGGCGCTCCAATTTAGGCGTAACTCTAAAGCCAACTGAAAGTGACTACATATATATGGGTGGCTATGATATTGGCGAAAAAAATCGCTTCGATTTTATTGCTGGTAAAAGCTTTGGCGCTGCAGGAGTTAGTGCTGGCTCTATGCAGGGAGATTTTGGTGTAGGTTTAGACTTGAACTTTGGCCCTAGCTTTAAGGTTTACTCTCAGGTGTATGATTTTGACGATACTAAGGTGAGGGTAGGCGGAGAGCTGAAGCTTAAGGATAGCTTGTCCCTGTATGGTGAAACCATGGATGTAAAAGGCGATAAAACCGATACCTATGTTGGCGTGCGTTCACGCTTCTAAATAAATTTTATTTGACTTTTTTGAAGAAAATAAATATAATTCTGTTATACTGACTGACCAGTCAGATGTGAATGGAGGTTTAAAAATGTCAAGAAATAAATTAAGCAGACGTCTTTTAATGCTGTCTGCAGCTCTGACTTTGGCAATGAGCCAGACTGCTTTTGCCGGTGAAACTGTGGAGCTGAATTTGCAGGAAGCAATGGAGCGTGCCTTTAATACAAATCCGGCTATTAGCATTGCTGGCTATAATGTACAATCTGCTAAAGCTGGCTTAGATGCCGCTCGCAGCAGTCATTTGCTGAGTATTACCGCAAATCATCAAAGTCAACGTGGTGGTGCAGATGAAGAACGCGTATCTAGGCAAATGGTGATTAATCCTACAACACAAAAGGTGGAGTTTGTAAATATTCCTGTTGGTAAGCAAATCGGTAATTCTCATTCTAATAGTGTAACCGCAACTTTACCTATTTATACCGGTGGCAAGATTCGTGGTACTGTACGTCAGGCTAAGGCTAACTACATGGCTGTTGTAGAGGGTAAGCAAAAGGCCTACAACGATATGCGTGCAACTGTTACTACTGGCTATTGCGATTTACTGCAGGCTGGCAATATGCAGCAGCTGGGCCGTGAGTCCGTACAGCGTCTTGAGGACCATCTAAAGAACGTTAAGGCTCAATACGATGTAGGCGTAGTTGCTAAGGCCGACGTGCTGCGTAGCCAGGTAGAGCTGTCCAATGCTCAGCAAAGCCTGATTCAGGCAGAAAACGCTTATCAGGTGGCTGAAGCTAATTTAAACCGCATTGTTGGTTTGCCCATGGACACTACACTGAAGCTGGATAATATTTTGACCTATAGCGAATATACAGAAGATATGGCTTATTGCCTGGATTATGCTTCTAAATATCGTCCTGAGCTGGAGCAGGCTCGTCAGGGCGTAGAGGCTGCTACGGGTGCTTTAATGGTCGCTCGTAGTGGTCATATGCCGCAAATTGGTGCTAGCGCTACTCAAAGTTGGAGCGATAGTGAATGGCCTGGTGATGAAAACGGCGAATGGGGCGTTGGTGTAAGCGTAAGCCTGAATGTTTTTGACTCTGGTGTAACCTGGAGCAAGATTAATGGCGCTAAAGCTGATTTAGCAGCTGCAGAGGAAACCTATCGTGATACTGTTACTGCAGTTGATTTGGATGTCCGCAACAGCTATTTGAGTATGCGTGAGGCGGAAAAACGCATTCAGACTACTCAGACTGCGGTTTCTTTAGCAGAGGAGGATTATCGTATTGCCCAAGTACGTTATATGGCCGGTGTAGGTACTAATACTGATGTATTGGATGCACAGGTTGCATTGACTCAGGCTAAGACCAACTATCTGCAGGCAATGTATGATTACAACACCTCTAAGATTGAGCTGGAAAATGCTATTGGCGTACCTATGGTATTCCCTACCAAGGTTACTGTAGAGCCTCAAAAGGAAGCTTTGGCAAAGGCTGAGCAAGAGGTTAATAAAACAACTGAAGAAGCAGCTAATGAAAAACCTGCTGAGGAAGCTGCAAAGTAATTAAAGAAGGCTCTGTCACAACAAATGGTTGATTTTGACGAGAAATAGCGTATAATAATAG
>USBG01000056.1 GCA_900552855.1 uncultured Phascolarctobacterium sp.
GGCGTGTCGGCGATAATGTCTATATCGCTTGTGTTTATATCGATAAGAGTGGGTGAATATTCGATTGCAATTTTGGGTATTGCACTTATGGGTTCGTGTTTCGGATTTTTGCCGTTTAACTTTAATCCGGCAAAAATATTTATGGGTGATACAGGCAGTATGTTTATTGGTTATATGCTGGCTGCTATTTCTGTATATGGAGCTGTTAAAACAGCTGCTACCGTGGCACTGATTGTACCAGCTATTGCTCTTGGACTTCCGATTATGGATACGGCATTTGCTATTATGCGTCGCTATAGTAATGCCAGGCCTATTTTTCAACCGGATAAGGGACATTTACATCATAGACTTTTAGCTATGGGTATGAACCAGAGGCAGGCAGTGCTTTTAATGTATGGTATTACAGCTATGCTTGGTATTGCAGCGGTGCTGTGGGCCGAGTTTGATGGCTTTTATGCCGCACTTATTATTGCCGTAATCATTACTGCGGTAGCTGTAGGTGCTAAAAAAATAGGTATTCTGAACGAACGCTAAGGGGAGGAAGAGTCGTGAAAAAATTAAAGATTATGACTGTATTCGGTACTCGTCCGGAGGCTATAAAAATGTGTCCGCTTGTTCTGGAAATGCGCAAATATCCTGATTATGTAGAGCCAATTGTGGCTGTTACCGCTCAGCATCGCGAAATGCTGGATCAGGTATTGGAGCTGTTTAATATTGTTCCAGATTATGATTTGAATATAATGACCAGTGGACAAACCTTATATGATGTGACAACTAGGGCTTTGATGGGCTTGAAGGATGTTATGGAACAGGCTAAGCCAGATATTGTATTAGTGCATGGCGATACTACTACAACCTTTGCAGGTGCTCTGGCTGCTTTTTACGCACAAATTCCTGTAGGACATGTAGAGGCTGGCTTGCGTACTGGTAATAAGTACTCTCCCTATCCGGAGGAAATGAATCGTAAGCTGACTGGTTCTTTGGCAGATATTCACTTTTCACCTACATCTACTAGTAGAGCTAATCTGCTTAAGGAAAATGTCAATCCTGAAACCATCCTTGTAACAGGTAACACTGTAATTGATGCTCTACAGACTACTGTACGTGACGATTACAAGTTTGCAGATGATGACTTTAATAAAGTTTTGGCAAGTGGTAAGCGTTTGATTCTTATGACTACTCATCGCCGCGAAAATCTTGGCGAACCTATGCGTCACGTGTATCGTGCCTTAAAGAGTGTGCTTGAGACTCATGCTGATGTAGAGGCAATATTCCCTGTTCATAAAAATCCTAAGGTTAGAGAAATTGTTCGCGAGGAGCTGGGTGATTTAGCCCAGGTGCACCTCATTGAGCCTATGGATTATGAACCCTTTGCTAATTTAATGGCTAAGGTGGACATAGTTCTTACTGACAGTGGTGGAATCCAGGAGGAGGCTCCCGCATTAGGTAAGCCTGTTTTGGTATTACGTGATACTACTGAACGTCCTGAAGCGGTAGAAGCTGGTACAGTTAAACTTATAGGCACAGAATATGAGGATGTGCTGAGAGAAACAAATCTGCTTCTAGATGATGCAGCTCATTATCGCTCTATGTCAGAGGCTGCTAATCCCTATGGTGATGGCAAGGCCTGTGAAAGAATTATTAAGGCGATTTTAATAAAAAATGGCTTTAATGTGGAAAATTTTTCGGAATTTACTCATAAGGCATAGACAAAAGTTGTGAAAAATATTAGAATTATAGAGAGTAAGTTTGATAAATTTGTGAAGTATAGTGGCGGTGAGTAATATGACCCCAAAGGGACCCGATAGGGAGCATATGCGTATGTTAGAGGCTTTGGCCACAGTATCGTCTCTAGCATTTATGGCTGGAATTGATTTTATGCTGGCATATTTTGGCGGTGATTGGCTGGACCGACACTTTAATACAGGTGACCATACAATGCGTGGCCTATGCATAGGCTTAGCAATAGTGTCGCTTGTTATGACATATTACAATCTTATTCAGAAAAGTATTCTTTCACGAGACGAAGACAAAAAAGATGAAAAATAGTTTTGATTTAACCTCTATCGCTAAAGATGGAGGTAATAAATTTGTTTTTAAGATTGCACTTGGTGCTCTTGTGATTGCACTTCCATTGTGGCTATGGCAAAGAACCGGTTTTACTTATGGTATTCTTTGCGGTGTTTTAGCTGGTACTATTGATTTGTCAATCCTGTTTTTAGGCATCAAAAAGTCTTTACCATATGTTGATGCTCCCAAACAGGGACTGAAAATCATGAAGCGTTTTCGCTGGTGCAGGGTTGCCGCAGCTGCAGCCTTTGTTATTACGATGTTAAGAATGAAGCTTGCCGTGCATGGTGCATTTGGTGGGTTTCTTCTGATACATATAATTTTTTTACTAAATTTATTATTTATCGCGTACCAACATAATCATGAGAGGGCGTGAAGAAAGGAGTGTGTAAAAATGGGAAATGCAGCAGCTGAAGGTGCAGAAAAATCCGGAGAAATTATCCATTATCTTACCCAAACAACCTTCTTAGGTGAAGTAAACATGCAAACCATGTATATGACTTGGGTAACTATGGCTATTGTTCTGGTTCTGTTCCTCTTGGTTTGTAGGAATCCGAAAATGGTTCCGTCCGGACTGCAAAATGCAATGGAAATCATTCTTGATTTCTTTAATGGTCTGATGGAAGACAATTTGGGAACCAAAGGCCGTAAATTTATGGCTCCGTTCATTGTTACTTTGTTTATGTTTATTCTGGTATCAAATGAATTGGGTATTTTGCTTCCGCAAGTTGGCGTTCACTGGACTTCACCTACTAATGACATCAATACCTGCTTTGCGCTTTCTTTGTTAATTGCTTTTACAGCATATGCTGTTGGCGTGATGAAACAAGGTATCGGTCATTTTAAACATTTCATTAGTCCTAGCCCGGCGTTCCTGCCGTTGCATCTGTTAGATGCATTGACTAAACCGCTGACCATGGCTCTTCGTCTCTTTGGTAATATCCTGGCAGGCGAAATTCTGCTGATTGTATTATATCAGCTGTCCCCGTGGATCGTTCCTGAACTTTGGGTAATGTTCTCCTTGTTCATTGGCTTTGTTCAGGCTTTTATCTTTACCATTTTGTCTCTGGGCAGCTATGCACTGGCATTTGCTAGCCATGACGAACACTAATTTATTTAGTACAATACTAAAGTCATATTTACTTTTGAAAGGATGAATCAAATGTCTGAAAATGCAATCATTACTGCCGCATCTGTAATCGGTGCAGGCCTTGTATGCTTGGGTGCTGCTGCTGGCGCTGGTATCGGTAACGGTAATATGTGCGGCAAATCTATCGAATCCATGGCTCGCCAACCTGAAGAAGCTAGCAAAATCTTCACTAACATGCTGGTATGCGTAGGCTTGATCGAATCCATGCCTATTCTGTGCTATGTAATCGCAATCGTTCTGGTATTCGCTAACCCCTTCATTAAATAATTATATTTTGCAAGATTTTGAAAAGGAGAGTGCTATAATTGGTTAATTTTAACGCAACACTTATCGCGCAGATCCTGAACTTTTTGTTCCTCGTGTTCGTTCTTGCGAAATTCGCTTACAAACCTGTGGTGAACATCATGGAAGAACGTAAGGCTAAGATTTCTAGCGACCTGGACGCTGCTGATAAAGCTAAAGCTGAAGCTGAAGCTATCAAGTCTGAATATGTTGCTAAACTGGCTGAAGCAAGACAAGAAGCACAGGCAATCATTGAAAATGCTCGTAAAACTGCTCAAGCTGCTCATGACAAAATCATGGCTGAAACTAAAGCAGAGCAAGAAATGGTTATTGCAGCTGCAAAAGAAAACATCGCTTCCGAGAAGAAAAAATCTCTGGACGAAATTCGTGCACAGGTTATCAGCCTGTCCATGATTGCTGCTAGCAAAATCGTAGAACAAAAGTTGGGTTCTGAAGAAGACAAAAAAAAGGCCGGCGAAATCGTTGACTCCATTATGAAGAAATAATTTTGCCGCTTTCCCTAAATAGGCCGGACGACATTTGCTGAAATGCGAATCAGCTAAACGAGAGCCGGTATTCGGAGGTGATTGGTACAATATGAAGAGCGAAGAAAATATTGCTTTAATTAAGCAAGAATTATCCAGCTTTAATATGGATCTGGGCTCTATTAAAGAGCTGTTAGACGTTAACGTTACTACAGCAAAGAAATTGTCTGTAGAAGAGTATCAATCCATTTCTGCAATTCTTACCGAGAAACTTGGCCGTGAAATTTTCATGAACAAGAAAGTGGATCCTGCACTTCTCGGCGGTATCGTTATCCAAATCGGCGATAAAGTATTCGACGCTTCCGCAGCTCGTAAGCTGAAAAAAATGGAAGTTGCTCTGAATGGCATTGACATTCACGAATATGAAAAACCCGAAGCTATGGGTAACGCTCTGAGCCAAAAGCTTGAGAATTACAATGTGGATGAAACTGATCTTGAAGAAGTTGGTGTTGTAGAGAAAATTGGTGACGGTATCGCAACCGTTATCGGCATGAAACACGCAATGGCTGGCGAGCTGGTAGAGCTTCCCCACAACGTATCCGGCATGGTTCTGAACCTGAACCCTGATTCCGTTGGTATCGTATTAATGGGTGGCGAAACCAAAATTAAAGAAGGCGACCTGGTTCGTCGTACCGGCCGTATCATGGAGGTTCCCGTAGGTGAAAACCTGCTGGGTCGTGTAGTAAGCGCTATTGGTAATCCTATCGATGGCAAAGGCGAAATCGCTGCTGCTGAATACCGTCCTGTAGAATCTCCTGCACATGGTATTGCTGACCGTAAATCCGTTGACACCCCGCTGCAAACCGGTATTAAATGTATCGATGCTCTCGTTCCTATCGGACGTGGCCAGCGCGAACTTATCATCGGTGACCGCGGCACCGGCAAAACTGCTGTTGCAATCGACACTATCATTAACCAAAAAGGCCTGGGCGTTATCTGCATTTATGTAGCTATCGGTCAAAAGGCTTCCAATATCGCACGTATCGTTCGTACCCTCGAACAACACGGTGCGCTGGAATACACCATTATCGTAGCTGCTACTGCTGCTGACTCTGCTCCGCTGCAATACCTGGCTCCGTACTCTGGTGTAACCATGGCAGAATACTTCATGGACCAAGGCAAAGACGTTCTGTGCGTATACGACGACCTGTCCAAACACGCTGTTGCATATCGTGCAATGTCCCTGCTGCTCCGTCGTCCTCCCGGACGTGAAGCATACCCTGGCGACGTATTCTATTTGCACTCCCGTCTGCTGGAGCGCGCTGCTAAACTGAATGATACCGAGCTGAGCGGTGGTTCTATCACTGCACTGCCTATCATTGAGACCCTGGCAGGCGACGTTGGTGGTTTTATTCCTACTAACGTAATTTCCATCACCGACGGTCAGATATTCCTTGAATCCGAGCTGTTCTACTCCGGTATTCGCCCGGCTATCAACTCTGGTCTGTCCGTATCCCGTGTAGGTGGTGCTGCGCAAATTAAAGCTATGAAACAGGTAGCAGGTACTCTGCGTCTGGACTTAGCTCAATTCCGTGAACTGGCAGCATTTGCTCAGTTCGCTTCCGACCTTGATAAAGCTACTAAGGCTCAGCTGGATCGTGGTCAACGTCTGACCGAAATCCTGAAGCAAGGCCAATACAGCCCGCTGTCTGTAGAAAAACAAGTTATGGCTATTTACCTCGGCACCAAAGGCTATCTGGATGACGTAGCTGTAAAAGACGTAACTCGTTGCGAGAGAGAATTCCTGGACTTCATGGAAGCTAACCACCCTGAAATTGGTGCTGACATCCTGAATACCAAGAAAATCACCGATGAGAATGAAGAAGCATTGAAAAAAGCTATCGCTGAGTTCAAGGACACCTTTGTATCCAGTGAAGGCAGGTGATTAACTGATGGCTACTGCACGCGAGATTCGTCGTCACATGAAGAGCGTAGGTAACATTGGTAAAATCACTAAAGCTATGAAGATGGTTGCTGCTGCTCGTTTAAGAAGAGCTCAAGAGCGTGCTGCTGCTAGCCGTCCCTATGCTATCAAGATTACTGAAGTGTTATCTAATATTGTGAGCGACGCTAGCATTCTTGCTGGCTTAGATGTTAAGAAACACCCGCTGCTTCAAAAACGTGAAGTAAAAAAAGTTGGTTATCTGGTGCTCTGCTCTGATAAAGGTCTGGCAGGTGCATATAGCTCCAACGCTCTGAAGAAGGCTGTCGCTGAAATTTCCCAATGTGATAAAGAGGTTGTAATTATCGCTAGTGGTCGTAAAGCTAGAGACTTCTTTACCCGTCGTGGCTATAAAGTACTGAGTGCTCATTTTGGCTACTCTGACAGACCGTCCTATGATAATGCAGTAGAAGTTGCTAAAGATGCTGCAGCTCGTTTTGCAGCTGAAGAGTTTGACGAACTGCATATCGTTTACACTATTTTCAAAACTGCTCTTACCCAAACTCCTGCCAGCGAAAAGATTTTGCCGGTAGAAGCTCCTGCAACAGGCAAGGGTAAAGCAGAAGCAAGCTTTATTTTCGAGCCTAGCGAGGACGAGGCACTTGAGGTATTAGCACCCAAGTATCTGGAAACCGTTGTATACGCTGCATTGGTTCAATCCGCTGCCAGCGAATTAGGTTCTCGAATGACTGCTATGTCTTCTGCAACTGACAACGCAGCTAAGCTGGTACAAAATCTTGAACTGTCTTACAATAAGGCACGTCAAGCAAGCATTACTCGCGAGCTGAACGAAATCGTTGGCGGTGTAGAAGCACTGGCTCAAGCTCAAAATTAATTTGAATAATTCGTAGGGAGGCTAAAACCTTGAATACAGGTAGAATCGTACAAGTTGTTGGTCCTGTTATCGACGTAGAATTCCCTCCGAAAAGCATGCCTGCTATCCTGAACGCAATTAAGATCGATGGTACCACCGAAGACGGCAAGGTGAAAATTCACCTGACCGCTGAGGTTATGCAACATATCGGCTACAACGTAGTTCGTGCTGTTGCTATGAGTTCCACTGATGGTCTTGTTCGCGGTATGGAAGCTGTAGATACCGGTGCTCCGATCAGCGTACCGGTTGGCCCCGGTGTACTGGGCCGTATCTTCAACGTGCTTGGAGAGACTGTAGACCATGACGATACTCCGGTTGAAGCTGCTGAATACTGGCCTATTCATAGACCTGCTCCGAGCTTCGATCAACAGGCAACATCTACTAAAATCTTAGAAACCGGCATTAAAGTCGTTGACCTTATCGCTCCGTATGCAATGGGTGGTAAAATCGGTCTGTTCGGCGGTGCTGGTGTAGGTAAAACCGTTATTATTATGGAGCTTATCCATAACATCGCAACTGCTCATGGTGGTTATTCCGTATTCGCTGGCGTAGGCGAGCGTACTCGTGAAGGTAATGACCTGTGGGGCGAAATGAAAGAGTCTGGCGTTATCGGCAAAACTGCTCTGGTATACGGCCAGATGAATGAGCCTCCTGGAGCACGTATGCGTGTAGGTCTGACCGGTCTGACCATGGCAGAATACTTCCGTGATGTTGGTGGCCAAGACGTACTGCTTTTCGTAGATAACATTTTCCGTTTCATTCAAGCTGGTTCCGAAGTATCCGCTCTGCTGGGCCGTATGCCTTCCGCAGTAGGTTACCAACCTACTCTGGCAAACGACATCGGTGCATTGCAAGAGCGTATTACCTCCACCAAAACCGGTTCTATCACTTCCGTACAGGCTGTATATGTACCTGCGGATGACTTGACTGACCCGGCTCCGGCAGGCACCTTCGCCCATCTGGATGCAACCACCGTATTGTCCCGTCAAATTGCAGAGCTTGGTATTTATCCGGCAGTTGACCCGCTCGACTCCACCAGCCGTATCTTGGATCCGCTGGTAATTGGCGAAGAGCACTATAAAGTTGCTCGTGGCGTTCAAGCTATCCTGCAACGCTATAAAGAATTGCAAGATATCATCGCAATTCTGGGTATGGAAGAATTGAGCGAGGAAGACAAAGTAACTGTTGCTCGTGCTCGTAAAATTCAAAAATTCCTCAGCCAGGCATTCTTCGTTGCTGAACAATTTACCGGTACCCCCGGCCAATATGTTCCTCTGAAGGAAACCATCCGCGGCTTCAAAGAAATCCTCGAAGGCAAGCATGATGACCTGCCGGAAGGTGCTTTCTACATGGTTGGTACCATTGATGACGCTGTTGCCAAGGCTGCAACTATGAAGGATTAATAATGGCTACACCTTTTAAATTTGAAATTGTCACGCCGGATAAGATGCTTTTTGTATCTGAAGAAGTAACCTATGTAGGTTTCCGTGCATTATCTGGCAACTTAGGTATTAAAGCAAGACATATACCTATTATTGCTACTCTGGATATTGCTCCGCTTAAAGTAGAATTTCTTGATGGCTCTGTCAAAGAATTTGCTGTATGTGGTGGCTTCCTGGAAATGATGAACAACAAATGCACTGTATTAGCAACTGTAGCTGAGATGGACGAGAATATCGACGTTGCTCGTGCTAACGCTGCTAAAGAACGTGCAGAAGCTCGTTTACAGGCTAAAACAGAGGACATTGATGTAAAACGTGCTAGCTTAGCTTTGAAGAGAGCTATTATGCGTATCCGTACTGCATCTACTCGATAATATCAGAGGACAAAAAGTACTCAAGACAATGTAAAATAACATTACCCCCACTCATTGAGTGGGGGTTTTTGTATGTAAATATAAAATCGAAAGCACTCAGATTTATTAATAATTTGTTACATATATGAAGCAGAATAGAATGTTTATAAATAATAATTGTAGAAAAAGATAAATTAGAAGCAAAAGCCAAAATATATGAGAAAATATGAAAAAATATAGGTATTATGCACATTCTTAAATAATAAACTTGCAGAAAGATGATGTTTATAGTATTCTATAAGAGTAAAAAGGAGGGCTGTGAGATGGCTGATGTAATTGAAAGTCTGGCAGGCAATAAAATGTTCCAATTAAAGCAAGATATAGCTTATTTGCGTGAGCGTTTAGAAGAGTGTAAGGATGAAGAGACAAAGACCTTGATTCGTCGCGAACTGATGGAAAAGCAAACATATTACAATATTCTTGCAGACCGCCAGCGCATTAACTACTAAGCCGGATTTTTAACCGGCTTTTTTTGTGTATCTTCTGTGAAACTATTGAAAAGTAACAGTTGATAATGATAAAATAAAACTATTATAATAAATTTTAATTAGCTTCGCATTGCGGGAGGATTATTTTGGAGAAACTAATTGTTAAAGGCGGTAATCGTCTTGTAGGCACGGTAAAAACCAGTGGTGCGAAAAACGCAGTTTTACCAATTATTGCAGCTTCCATTCTAGGTGCAACCCCTAGCCACTTAGATGAAGTGCCTATGCTTGAGGATGTGCATACTATCAGCGAGGTATTGAAATGCCTTGGTCTGACTGTTACTAACACGAAACCAAATACACTTGAAATAGATAGTAGAGAGATTACCTCTTGTGAGGCTCCCTATGAATTAGTGCGTACAATGCGTGCTTCTTTCCTTGTAATGGGTCCCTTATTGGCTCGTATTGGCAGGGCTCGTATTTCTATGCCCGGTGGCTGTGCTATTGGCGCCCGTCCTATTGATATTCATCTTAAGGGCTTTGAAGCATTGGGCGTAAAAATTGAACAGGGTCATGGCTATATTGAAGCAAGTGCTCCTGATGGCTT
>USBG01000057.1 GCA_900552855.1 uncultured Phascolarctobacterium sp.
GGTTACAGTCCAGATGACTACTATCAAAATAAAACCTCGGATTTTCCTAAGCTGTCTCTTCAAGGTGATGATTGGCTATTTTGGAGTGGTTCGATACATGCACAATATAAGATGGATACGACTAGGGCTCTTAAAAAAGTCAATAGTTATTATGAGGTCTATTTCCTTGGTGTCAATAATGCTGTCGAATCAGGGCAAGAATTGACATTTACCTTTATAATCTTGAAGCTGTAGTCACAAAAAATTCTAAATAAAGTTGTTAATTTTGGTGTAAAACCAGTATATTCATGAGTGAATGTGCTGGTTTTTCTTTTTGCAGTCATTTTGCCAAATAAATAGCAAAGTATATAGTATTCTATATGTATGAGTTGCTTAGATATTCTATTTTAAAATCATAGTATTAGTTAAAAGAAGGGATGATTTTTTATGGAAGAAAAATTATACGTTTATCGTGATCATGCTAATGGTCATTTACGGATTTCAACTATAAAGTATTACATGGATATTCTTAACTGTAATATTTGCGGGGAACGTGACAAGCTGGTGTTTGTTGGCACTATGGAGGAGGTTTATCAAAGATACAACGCCAAGGTGAACGAGTTCAAAAGATTGCTTATCAGCGATGTTCCTCGTGATATGGATACAATGGTTTTGAGGCGTGCTTTAAGGCGTGCTGAGCGCGATGTACAGGATATTTTTATCGGTTTTGACCGTTGCAATCTGTTGTAATTAGCAGGTGTAAGCTCTTCCTTTATGCCTATAATGTTTGACAGTATGGCGCTTGGCTTTAATGCTGGGCGCTGCCCTAAAAAACATGATTGCAGTATTTTTGCCAAATTTGAAGTATATCTAGTTGTAATATATATGCAGATGATGGCATTTGTGTTATGGCTAAAAGCATGGTGTTTGTAATTAGCTAGATTGCAGCTTTATTGCCAAATAGCAGGCAAGCTATATGTTAAGCTTTATATATGATGAAAACAATTTGAATTTGATGAGTGCCTGATGGCAAGAAGGAGAGATACATTATGGAAAATAAACAAATGGAAAGATTATTCAAGGTTCTGGACCGTGACAACCGCTTATCTAGTGGCTACCGTAAGGTAGCTGCTTGCCTTCCCAAGCAGCTGGTGCTGCAGGTAGCAGAGCTGTTCTGTGAAAAACGAAATAAAAGAGAGTTTTATGGCTTTGTTAAGGCTGTACTCGTAGAGCGCTATCGTAAAGGTAGCAAGCTTAACAATGAATCGCTCTTTGACGAGCTGATGGTGTATCTCACTAAGGGTAGCTCCTTCAGAAGCCGCGTGGTGGAGATGGTCCTGAACGACCTGTTCAGAACTAATCTTGTTCCTGCGGCAGAGCTGGAGTACTATCGCCTGATTGGAGAAATAGTTAATGCAGGGCTGGCAAGCGGCGCTCAGCTGAGCTACTACGTCCGCAGCGGAAAACTGAATAACGAATATAGACTTATCCTTGGCGATGTAACCCTTACTAAGTACGGCGTCATCAAAGGCGGCGTAGACCCCTTATACTATGGTCGTCTTTGCCGTGCTATGGGGTATAAGAAAACAACTGATGTGCATCAGCTTAGCTTTGAACACAAAACCTATGGTAAGAGGAAGGCTGCTGTTGCCAAAATGGCGGCCTAAAATAAAGCTGTACCTTACTACACAGTAGGTACAGCTTTTTTATAAGATATAGTAAATGATAAGGAGTTTTAAAACAAGAAAAAAGCAGGAAAAAAATTTTTGATGTAGAACTCTTTATATGCAATTTCTTTTATTTACATAAATTAGAAAGGGGTCTGAAAAATGGGTAATAAAGTGGGAGCAATTTTACTGGATACTCGCTCTATTCAAAGGTATGTTTTTGGCTGTAATGAGCTTAAAACTAATGTAGGAGCTTCATATTTGGTAGACGCAATCTATACGGAAGCAATGCAAAATGTTTTAAAAGCTCAGGACTTTAAAAAGCTAGTTTTAGATTGGAAAGAGAATACTGATTTGCAAATGCTGCAGGATAAAAAAGTTGATTGTGAAGTTGGCTATATTGGTGGTGGCAAGATGTTAATTCTTGTACGTAATTATGGTCAAAGTTTTCAGCTTTGCAAAAAAATTGTCACAGAGTGGAGTACTGAGTTGCTTTTAAAAGCACCCGGTCTTAAAACAGGTGTTGCAATTGGTAGAATAGATTTAGATAATTTTAACGATACTTTTTCTGAATTATTTCAAAAGCTCAACAACAATGAAAGTAAACTTTTTCCTAATGTTGATATGCCGTATACTGGTTTAACTTTAGAGTGTGATTCTAGTGGAAAAACGGCAGATTTTTTAGATAGTAATGGACGTATGATATCTACAGAGGTAGCTGCAAAAATAAAAGCTCATAAGTACGTAATTGCTAAAAATAGTGAGCAATTTAACGAGGTTTTACAGAACAATTATGAGTTTGCGAAAGATATTTCCAATATAGGTTTTAAGGATGGAGAAAGTTATATCTGTGTAATTCATATTGACGGTAATAATATGGGCGTAAAATTCAACAGCTGTAATGATTTGAAGGAGCGTCGAGAACTTTCTTTAAATATCGCAGGAGCGGTTAATAGTTCTTTACAAAAGCTAGTAAAAAAAATAGTTGATGAATATGAGGATTACATTGATTTGTTAGATGTGGAAAAGCTATTGTCCGATAACAAACCTAATCTTCCGCTTCGTCCAATTATTATTGGTGGCGATGATATTACATTTGTATGTCCAGGTAGAGTAGGATTGCAATATGCAAGCTACTTTATGAAAAAAATGGCAAAGATTGAGATAATTAATAATAGAATTTTTAAAGAGTTGCAGGGAAAATTGGGAAAATCCGCAAATAAGACCATGACCTGTTGTGCAGGCGTTGCTATTGTACCTGCAAAATATCCGTTCTTTAGAGCATATCAGCTGGCAGAGCAGCTTTGCAGTACTGCTAAATTAAAATCTAGAGAAGTGGATGGATATTATTTAGATTTTGCTATTCTTCATGGTGAAATGTATGCCGATTTGGATACACTGCGTAAGGAGCAGTACGTCGTTCCTTGTGGTGGCTTACATTATGGACCATATGATGTAGTTAATTCTAAGTCAGCTAATAGCTTTGATAAGCTGTTACAGCTTAAAGAAGCCTTAATGGAGCTGCCAAGTAATAAGCTTAAGGATTTGCGTGCTGTATTGCATGAGGACATCCATAGTCAGTATATTTTTATGGAAAACTGTAAGGAATTTGATGCGGTTTTAGCTATACTTGGTCATAATAAGCGTGCTAATAAAGAATGTTTATGGGAAAATGTTGGAGATAAAAAGATTACTAGATTGATGGATGCAATAGAAATTATTGATTACACATATTGATATTAGTGGCTAAGGAGCTTGAAAATGAAATTAGATGTTACTATAGAGCTTTTGTCTCCATTGCAATTTGGCAGTGGTCAGGAAAATATAATTGTTGATAGTGATGCAGTACATGATGCACACGGCTTGCCATACTTTCCGGGTAAACGTTTAAAAGGCTTGCTTTATGAAAGTGCTATAGAAATGGCTGAAATTGGTGATTGGTTTACTAAGGAAGAAGTAGACACTTTATTTGGCCATAACTCAGATGAGTCTTATATGCGTATAGATAATATGTATTTGGAAAATTATGAGCAGCTTTGTAATGGCTGGGACTATTTACAGAAGCAATATCAAAATGTTTTTACTGCTCAAAATATTTGGAACACATATACAGAGCTGCGGGTTCAGACTGCTATTGACAAGCGGACAGGAACAACAAAGGATGGCAGCTTGCACAATATGCGTGTAGTAGATGCTGGTTTATGTTTTAGTGGCAGTATATATCTTTACGATAATGTTTTAGAGGAAAAACAGAGAGAAATAATTAAGTATGCCTTGCTTAATTTAAGATATGTTGGTGCCAAAAGAAATAGAGGCTTTGGCCATGTGAAATGCAGATTAGTGCAGGAAATGAAGAGGAAGTGATGGGCTTGAAAAAATATTGTTATGTAATAAAAAATTTGGACCCTCTAACATTTGCTGAAAAAAGTGGCGATCAGGTTTTATATGCAACTAAACATTATATCCCGGGAAGTGCCTTAAGAGGTGCCCTAGCTACACAATATATTAATAAAAATAATTTAAAGGATGCACATAAAAATGAGGCATTTTTTGACTTGTTTCTTTCCGGCAAGGTAAAATTTTTACCAGGTTATCCTATTGGTGGTTCTAACATGTTTTCTGGTGAACCTATGGTAATTCCACTTAGTTTGATGCGCAGCAAGGATGGAACAAAGACAATTGATTTGAGTGGTGCTACGGAATATGCACCTGGATTTAAAAAGCTTCAGGGTTTTGCTGTAAGAACGACAAAAGGTTTGGTAAAGGTTGCTGTAGATGTTAAAACGGAATTTCATATGTCCAGGTCATCTTTGGATGAAAGAATTAGTGGTAAAAGTAATGATGGTAACATTTTTAATTATGAGTACATAAAGCCAAATCAATATTTTAAGTGCTGTTGCTTGGTTGATGATGATATATTCGGACGATGGGAAAATTTGATGAAGGATATGAATTGTATATATTTGGGACGTTCTAGAGGTGCTCAGTATGGCAAATGTTCCATTGAATATGTAAATGATGATGGATTTTCTGCGTCTATAAATCTAAATAAGAAATTTTATTTATGTGCTTTAACACCTTATATTCCATATAATGCTGCGCAATCAATGGAAATGGCAGCAAACGAGCTATTTACTGATTTGGAGCGTGCTTTAGCTAACACTGTTCGTTTTGAACGCAAGGGCTTGTCTTTTTTTGCTTCAGTTGAGCAGTTGGATGGTTATGTTGGTGTTTGGAAAACAAAAAAGCAAAAAGAAATAGCTATTAGTGCTGGAACCTTACTGCCTCTTAATGCAGTAGAGGGAAATCTTAATATAAAAAAGTTGGTAAAGGTTTTAAGAAGAGGATTTGGTAAGAATTGTATTGATGGTTTTGGTCAATTTTTAGTATGGCAGACTTTTGACGGAAACATTTTAGAATATGCAGAAAGTGTTGCAAGACCGGACTTGAATATTGATGTAAAGGAACGAGCTAAATTAGTTGTGCAAAATCTTATTAGCCAGCGTATAAAGGAACTGGCTGCTCAAAAGGCTTCTAGTGATAACCTTGATATGGGTGCGGACTACAAAAACGTATGTAAACGTGTAGAAATTTTGTTAAGAGAATATAGTTTGGATATAGTTCGAGATGAAATTAAGCATAATTTCCGTAACACGGCTAAAACGCGTTTACATAAAATGAAGTTCTGTGGTAATTCTATTTATGATATCCTCATGGATGCTGATGGATATAAAAAGTTAAATATCGACATAAAATGGGATGATCCGTTAAATTTAGGACCGGAGCAGGTAGCTGCTATGCGTAAGGATCTTGGTGACGATGTATTCGCTTTAGATGAAACTTTTATGAAAGAGTTTTGGCTGTGGTTTATGCGTCATGCTGTAAAATAAAGGAGAATCTCCATGGGTAAAAAGAATAATAAAAATCACGTAAAAATCAAATATACGAAAAAAGATGTTTCTGGACAGCAATCTGTTCAGGAGCAGGCAGTAGTTGTAAAGCCTATACCGAAGGTTACTGCTAATGCGCAAAATAAGGCCTCTGTTTTAAGAAAACTTATTATTGATGCAGAGGTTATTACCAAAAGTCCTTTGCGCATAGGAAGTGGTGATAATGATGGTATTACTGATATTTTGATTTTAAAGAACAAGGCTGGTAAGTATTTTATTCCCAGCACATCATTAGCAGGTGTACTGCGCTCTGAGCTTGAAAGCATTTATTCCCAAGAGGTTACAGATAAACTGTTTGGATCCATTGATGATAGTGGCAATCAAAGCATGTTAATAGTTAATGATACAGAGCTTTCTAACACTAAGCTTATTCATAGAGATGGCGTTGCCATTGATTCATTAACTGGTACTACTAAACATGGAGCAAAATATGATTATGAAGCGTTGGACCGTGGAGCTAAAGGTAATATTAGGCTTGAGCTGACTGTACGCTATAACGATGTACGTAATAATGTGTTGAGTAATGAAGAATATCAACATAATAAATTTGCCGATAGGAATGATTGCTACGGTGAGTTAATGGCAACCATTGCTGATTTACTAGCCCAAGGTATTAGAATTGGTTCCCTTACTGCCAAGGGATTTGGTAAGCTTGCAGCAAGCAGTACTGTTTATTGTTATGATTATAGTTTTTATGAAAAACAAGATGCTTTAAAATGGTTGGACTATATTAAAGATGACAGCCTGAGAGGAGATGTTATCTATAAAGGGTCTAAAGCTAAGCTGCTTTGTAGCAAGGATGATTTTTATGTATCCTTTAATTGTTCCTTAAGAAGTTCTTTGTTGATTGCCGACTATAATCTGTCCACTGGTAATCAAGAAGAGGATTACAGTGTTTTGGAAAGAATGGAACAAAAAAATACCATCAGTGCTGTGCAAATGGTATCTGGTGATGATTTTGTTATTCCTGGCACAAGTATTAAGGGCGTTGTGCGTAATGGTGCAATAAAGATTTTATTGGCTATTAATGGTGGCAATCTGGATAAAGCAGAGGCTTTTGTTAATGAAATGATGGGATATTCTCTTGAAAATACCAATGAAAGTAAAAAAAGCAAGCTTTATGTAGATGAAGTATATATTAAAAATGGAATGCTGGTTCCTCATAAGCAAACCCGTAATCGTATTGATAGATTTAGTGGAGGAACTATTGAGACAGCGTTATTTACTGTTAACCCGGTTTGGCAGCAGGAAAAGGATATTTCAACTATTAGAATGACTTTTAAGGTTCACGAATGTTCTGCAGCTGAGGCTGGCCTTATGCTGCTTCTAATCAAAGAGCTGTGGGATGGTAGTTTGAACATTGGCTCAGATAAAGCTGTGGGTAGAGGTGTTCTTCAGGGAATTGAATGCAAGATTGTTTATAAGGGTAGAAACTATACCGTAACGGAGTATGAAGGGGCTATGAACGCTACAGGACAAAAAGAGCTTTTGGAAAGCTATGTGCAGGCATTGGCAGGTGAAATGAATGATTAGTTGTGAAAAGTATTTTGAAAAAACGGATTCACTATTTAAGTATGGAGATTATTGCGTTACTGTTGAGGAATGCTTGTGCGATGGATTTAAAGAATCTCTGAGTAAGTTGAAGAGTGACGTTGAATATTTAGTGGCAGCATGGATGGTTAACGAGCTCAAATTGGGATACTATCAAAATGGCATGTTTTATTTTTCCGAGAGTGATGTTGTTGAAGAAAAATATTTGTTAGAGATACGTATTTTCAATGAACACGAGGAGCTTTATGTTGTAAAGCGTGATGATAAGTTTTTTACACGTTTGATTAGAGAAGGTAGTGGAGAAGCTTTAAAAGCTGTTGATAGCACTTCCATTATTTTTGGTAAAAAAAATGCTCAACTAGAAGCTGGATTTGTAAAGTTGGTAGAAAAGGGTCGCAAAATTTCTCTGGTAATTCCTTCTAGTGAAGATGCTGAAAAATATTCTTTGACAACTAGAAGCTACATTGTGGTAAATAATACTACAGGTCAGTCTGGTTATGGATATTATCGTTGGGTAAGAATTGCTGCTGCAAAGGGGGAAATTTAATATGTCTGAACTTAAATCTACAGCTCCCTATAATTTTGTGCGCTTAAACAAAGTGGTACTGCAGCCGCCATTGGCTGACGCTATGAATAATTTGCAGGCTGCTAATACGAATGAAGCTCATGAGCAAATAAAAGCTAAGTATAAAGAATATGTGCTGAAGGGAGAAAAGTTTAGTGGTTATTTTGATGTTGAAGTAGTAAACAAAAGTCCGCTTTATATTGGTGATACTCTTAATGGAAAGAGTAGCTTTTTCTCCGACGGCAAAAACTATTGTATTCCAGGTAGCAGTATGCGTGGCTGTTTGAAAAACATCTTTAAAATTATTACTAATGGCAGTATGCGAATTGGTGTAGATGGTGACGTTGACAATCAAACATTATATTACAGAAGCTTTGCCAGCTCTCATGATGAATTTAATGAAGAATATAAGCGCGAGATGTCTATAACAAATTCTAATAATAACAAAAAAGGTGTTTATAAATATTCAGCTAAGCCGGGTTTTCTAGTAAAGCAGGGTAATAGTTTTTATGTTTGTCCTGCTGAATGCGAAGTGAAACGTGTTACTGTAGAGAAAGCTAATATTTATGGAAAACCGTATTTTGATTGGAATTCTGATAAAGTTACAGTATATACAGGTGCAATTGATGGTAAAAAGAATATTTATATCATAAAAAAACCAAGTTGGAACATAAAATATGTTGTGAGTGAAAATTGCCTGCTTAAGTATCTTAATGATAAAAATCGTAATGGTATAAATCTTATTGGACTAAATGAGTTGACAACTAATATTGATAATGGATATGCTCGTAAAGGTAATGATAGCTTAGCTATTTTAAAGGGAGCCCAGCTATATGATTATATTATTCCATGCTTCTATGTTGAAAATAGAGGAATGGTGAAGCATTTTGGCTCTGGTCCATTGTATAGAATTCCCTATAGAAAAAGCATTGGCGATCATATTCCTTCTGGTTTAAAGGAAGATAAGGTTGATTTTGCAGATGCTATTTTTGGCAATAAAGAGCTTTGGGGAAGTAGGGTGTTCTTTGAGGATTTATATATTAAAGCTCGTAATGGCACCTCTGTTACTTATCCTGAGGCAGATGCAGAGCCAATGCTTGGACCTAAGCCAACATCATTTCAAAACTATCTCATGACTGATGAAGAAGGAAAATCTCAACATTGGAATAGCAGCGCTGAGCTGCGTGGCTATAAGCTTTATTGGCATAAGAAATGTCAATGGAAGGATTCCAGGGAAAACAGAGAGAATATGGATGTAATAAAAACTATAGCTCCAATGAAAGAGGAAAATCATTTTTATGGCAGGTTGCGCTTTGAGAATCTTGATGCAGTAGAGCTGGGCGCCTTGGCTAAGGTTTTTGCTATTGGTGAAGGTAACAATACCTGCTTTAAGTTGGGTATGGGTAAAGCGTTAGGTATGGGTAGTGTGAAAATTGTTGGTAAGCTTCATTTGCGCACTAAGGACTATTTTGCTAGCTTTTTATCTAAAGGCATAGAAGAAACTTCATACAATCGCTTTGTAGAGATATTTGATAGCTATGTTTGTACTAAGCTGTCTGAAAATGAGTATAAGTTGTACCAAGAAAGAATGTACGAGTTGCAGTTGATAATGGATTATTCCTTAAAAAATGCTGCGGACTGGGAAGAACGTACTGAATATATCAGTATCAATGATGAGAATAAGAAAAAATTGGTTACAGATAGGAAACCATTGCCACTGATTGAGGATGTGGTAGGTAAAAAGAAATGATTATTGGCGCTGTTGTTTATAAATTGAAGGCGTTGGCAGGCTGCAAAATGCCTGCCAGCCATGGTCGTTTGCTGCACGCTTCTTTTTTAAAGCTAGTGCAGCAGATTGATCCGGAGCTGTCTGCAGTGTTGCATGATGAAAAA
>USBG01000058.1 GCA_900552855.1 uncultured Phascolarctobacterium sp.
GTTGCCATTAGAATAACTGTAAATGCTTTCTGTAAGAAATCTTTCGCTTTCTCCCAAAGAAGCTGTGCCACATTCTTCGCACCCGGCAGACGATAATTCGGAAGTTCCATAACAAATGGTACCGGTTCTCCTTTAAACAGAGTTCCTCGATAAAGGAATGCGATTAAAATTCCAACTACAATTCCAAGCACGTACAGACCCGACATGATCAGTCCGCCCTTACCCGGGAAAAATGTACTTACAAAGAATGCATAAATCGGAAGTTTTGCTGTACAGCTCATAAACGGTGTCAGAAGGATCGTCATCCTACGGTCTCTTTCACTGGTCAATGTTCTTGTTGCCATAACTGCCGGAACTGTACATCCGAATCCGATCAACATCGGCACAATGCTTCGACCGGAAAGACCGATCTTACGAAGCAGTTTGTCCATTACAAATGCCACTCGCGCGATATATCCACTGTCTTCCATCATAGAGAGGAAGAAGAACAAAGTAACAATAATCGGAAGAAAACTAAGCACGCTTCCTACTCCTGTAAAGATTCCGTCGATCACAAGACTTCGGATTGCATCATTTACATTGAGTGCGATCAGTCCCGCCTCAGCCATTCTTGACAACTGATCAATTCCCATTTCCAGAATTCCTTGCAGAAATGCACCGATTACATTAAATGTCAAATAAAATACAAGCACCATGATTCCGATAAAGCATGGGATCGCTGTATATTTTCCTGTCAAGATTTTGTCTATCTTCTCACTTCTGACACGTTCTTTACTCTCTTTCGGTTTTACAACCGTCTGCTCACAGAGACGTTCAATAAAATCGAATCGCATATCTGCGATTGCCGCACTTCGGTCAACCTCACGTTCCGTCTCCATCTGCTGTACAATATGCTCAAGCATATCCAACTCATTCTGATCAAGCTTTAACTGTTCTAAGATCAGCGGATCCCCCTCGATTGCCTTCGTTGCGGCAAAACGTACCGGAAGCTTTGCTTCTTCTGCATGGTCTTCAATCAGATGAATCACTGCATGGATACATCTGTGGACCGCACCGTCATGATCACTTTTATCACAGAAATCCTGACGCAACGGACGCTCCTGGTATTTTGCCACATGAAGTGCATGACGTATTACTTCATCCACACCTTCGTTCTTCGCTGCCGAAATCGGAATAACCGGAACTCCAAGCAGTGCTTCCATTGTATTCACATCGATAGATCCATGATTTCCAATCACCTCATCCATCATATTCAAAGCAATAACCATAGGAATATTCAGCTCTATGAGCTGTAAGCTTAAATACAAGCTACGTTCAATATTAGTTGCATCAATAACATTGATGATAGCATCAGGCTTATTATATAGAAGCAAATCTCTTGTTACAATCTCCTCAGAGGTGTAGGGAGATAGAGAATAAATACCGGGAAGGTCAATAACAGTAGAATCGGGAGCGTATAAAAGGGTACCCTCCTTTTTTTGTACTGTTACACCAGGAAAATTACCTACATGCTGATTACTTCCAGTTAAATAATTGAACAATGTGCTTTTACCACAATTTTGGTTACCAACAAGGGCAAAATGCAGTTTCATTAGCGTTCCTCCTCTAATACAACAGTAATTTTAGAGGCTTCATCAGCACGAAGTGTCAACTCATAGCCACGTAAAAAAATCTCTAGCGGATCACCTAAGGGAGCGCGCTTGCGCACCATTACTCTTGTCCGTGGAGTAAGACCCATATCTAATAAACGACGACGTAATATACCCTCGCCGCCTACAATTTGGATAATTCCAGTTTGCCCAATAGCCAATTTATCTAAGGTTAAGTTTTCCATTTTTTATCAATCCTATCACTTTTACATACAAAATATATAATAATGAAAACTATATCAAGTATAACTTTTCGTCATTATATTCCTTGGCTAACCATATATGCACAGTAAGCCATAATTAACTACAAACATTATATATTTCTGATACATCGGTGTCAATATTATCGATGCGGAAAATTATTATTAATTGCTTTTGTCGATAAATGTTGCACTTTAAAAATGAGAACGATTCTATAATTAAATTTCAGGCAGTAAAAAACTATAGGTTTCATTTATTATTTTTACGCATATTACACTAAATACACTTGACATTTCTCTACAAAATAGTATAATTCTAAATAAGAACTATTTTTGATAAAGGATGATGAAAATGGCTAAAAGAAACACTATTCAAAGACAATTAGTAATTGCAGCTGTACGCTTTTTAGCAGATCACCCTACTGCTGAAGAAGTATACGATCGCATTACTATGGAATACCCCGACATCAGTAAGGGTACTGTATATCGCAACTTAAACTCTTTGGTTGAAAGCGGCCTTTTGGGTAAGGTTTCCGTTCCTAGTGGTGCGGACCGTTTCGACCACATTTTGGCAAGACATTACCACATTAAATGCACTAAATGCGGTAAATTCATGAATGTAGAAAACTTCGACTATATTCCTGATATGGACGAAAAGGTTGCTTCTGTAACCGGCTACAAAATGAATCACCACGATATCGTATTCAGCGGTGTATGCCCTGACTGCCAAAAAATTGCTGAAGAGCATGGTGAGGTTTTAGGCGACGACGAGAACTAATTTAGTTCCGTGTGATTTAAGCGCCCCCTATTCAATTTGTATTCTGCATAGTAAGGAGGAATTGACATGGATTTAAAAGGTACTAAGACTGAGCAAAACTTATTAACTGCATTTGCAGGCGAAAGCCAAGCAAGAGTAAAATATGAGTATTACGCTAGTGCAGCTAAAAAAGAAGGATACAACCAAGTTGGCGCTTTCTTTAGTGAGACTTCTGCCAATGAGAAGGAACACGCTAAGCTGTGGTTTAAGGCACTCCATGAAGGCAAAGTTCCTGATACCATTACCAACCTTAAAGATGCGGCTGCAGGTGAAAATTATGAGTGGACTGAGATGTACGCTGAATTTGCTAAAACTGCAAAAGAAGAAGGCTTTGAAAAATTAGCTTTCCTGTTTGAAGAGGTTGGCAAGATTGAAAAAGAGCACGAAGAAAGATATCGCGCCCTATTAGCTAATATTGAAAACGATCGTGTTTTCAAGCGCGATGAACAAAAGGTTTGGATTTGCACTAACTGCGGCAAAATTGTCATTGCTAAAGAAGCACCTGCAAAATGTCCCGTTTGCGACCATCCCCAAGGCTATTTCGAGCTCCGTGCAATGAACTACTAAGAAGCTATAAGAAAAAAGAACCATCTTATGGTGGTTCTTTTTTTATGTTTGCCTATCATCATATCATTAATCATTGTTATATATCAGCTTTTACACTATCCATTAGCAAGATGGTAATAATAAAAAGGAACCAATACCTGTACTAAACAGTTGTTGGTTCCTCTTTTACATATGGTTATATTCTATTTACAGCTTACGCTTTTACTAAATTTACAACAACCTCGGTGCATTTTATCAATGACTCTACAGGCAAATATTCAAAGCGTCCATGGAAGTTGTGACCACCTGTAAAGATGTTGGGACATGGTAATCCCATTGCAGATAGAGTGGAGCCATCGGTACCACCACGTACAGGCAACAGAATAGGCTTAACGCCAGCCTTGACCATAGCGTTCTCCGCACGTTCTACAATTTCGTACACAGGAGTAATATATTCCTTCATATTACAATAGCTGTCCTTCAAAACACATTCTACAGTACCTGTGCCATACTTTTCATTCATCAGCGCAGTCAATGCCAGCAAATAGCTTTTTCGTTTTTCCAAAATAGCCTTGTCGTGGTCACGCAAAATCATGTCAATTTCTACTCTGTCAGTACCACCATTGATACGCAGTGTGTGATAAAATCCCTCATAGCCTTCGGTGTACTCAGGACGTTCACCTGCAGGCAGGCTCATTTGCCACTCAGCAGCCATGGTTACTGCATTACGCATTTTGTTTTTAGAGCTGCCAGGATGAACAGATACACCATGGAATACAACATTAACATTGCAGGCATTAAAGGTTTCGTAATTAAGCTCACCTACAGCTCCACCATCAACGGTATAGGCAAAGCTAGCACCAAATTTTTCCAGCGGAAAATGCTCGGTACCGCGACCAACCTCTTCATCAGGAGTAAAGCCCAGACGCACCTTACCATGCTTAATTTCCGGATGTGCTAAAAGATATTCGCAGGCACTGACGATAGCTGCAATACCGGCCTTGTCATCCGCACCTAAAAGCGTTGTACCATCAGTAGTCAAAATACTTTGACCAACATAATTTAGCAGCTCAGGAAAATCCTCTGGAGAAAGCTCATCTACATCACTCAGTTTAATTTTACCACCGTCATAATTTTCATGGAGCTGTACCTGTACATCTTTACCACTAGCCTCGCAGCTAGTGTCCATATGAGCAATAAGACCAATCACAGGTCCATCATCTACACCATTAGCAGGCAAGGTTGCCAGCACATAGCCGTGCTCCGTCATTTCCACGTCAGATAGACCAATAGAATTAAGCTCTTTAACTAAATACTTTGCTAAATCCAACTCCTTAACAGAGCTAGGGAAGCAGGTAGCCTTATCATCGGAAGTAGTTTCAATTTTTGCATAAGCAGTAAAACGCTCTATAATTCTTGCTTTACTAAGTTCCATCTTCATCCTCTTTTCTTATAAAAAAACAGGTACAGCGTAAACTGTACCTGTAATTTGTTTAAGCTATAAAATTAAGCTTTACGTGCGTTGAAGCAGTCGCGGCAGTATACCGGACGGTCTTCAGAAGGACGGAAAGGAACCATGGTTTCTTTGCCGCACTCAGCGCATACTGCAGGGAACATCTCGCGTTGCGGACGCTCGGTTGCAATACCCATGCGTTGTTTACGAGCTTGACGGCAAGTAGGGCAGCGACGGGGTTCGTTGGTAAAGCCTTTTTCTTCGTAGAATTCTTGCTCGGAAGCGGAGAATACGAATTCAGCGCCGCATTCTACGCATTTTAAAGTTTTGTCTTCTTTCATTGGTTAATCACTCCTAATCATAGATAAACATACCCCAAAGAACGCATTAATGTTACAACTGCTTCGCCCATGATATCTATGATAATGATAGAAGTAGTTAAGAACTCTAACCGGACCACTGAGATACACCATTTACAGTATATATTAGCCTATTGTAAATGTCAATATAAACTATACAAAAAAACTGTTAGGCTTTTGTTAAATTAACAAAATTATTCAAAAGCATTTTTAGGCTCTTTATATTCTAAAAAGCTATTATCGTTCATACGCTCCAAAGTAAGGCTGCCATCCCAGTCAACCAATGTGGTTACAGATACATTATGCACTGCCAGCTTCCACATATTATTTAAGGGGATGCCTAACATTTGGCATAGCTGTACACGTACAATGCCACCATGGGATACAATAGCAATGTTTTTGCTATGCCCCTCCTTAGCAATAATCTGTGCAAAAGCCTTTTCACAACGCTCTGCGACCTGTACAAAGGATTCACCATTAGGTGGAACCCATTCACCTGGCTTTGTCAGGAACAGGTTCATTTCCTCAGGCCAACGCTCGTTAATCTCCTGATATCTTAAGCCTTCCCAGTCACCAAAACTTACCTCCTGTAGCAAATCCATAGAAATTGCCTCCAGGCCATGAGACTGCGCCAGCTTATCTGCAGTCATTTTAGCACGTTTCATGGAGCTACTATAGACTACATCAATTTTTTGTTCCTTCATAAACTCAACAAGACGCTCTGCCTGTTCAATACCTGCAGCGTTTAGGGGGTTATCCATACGTCCCTGAAAACGATGGTCCTTGTTGCTGTCCGTTTCACCGTGACGAATTAAAAATATTTTTCCCATCTTATTTTGCCTTTTCCTTTTTTACCTGCTCATGTAGGGAGAACTCCTTCATCTCCACATGAACACCTGCCTCCTCAAAGGTTTCCATCTCTTTAAAGGATTTGATGCCTGCGTTGAATAAGGTAAATGCCACTGCGGCGCCCTCACCTGCTCCATCAGGAATATTCAGGCGCAAAGGTGCTGTTAAGCCCAGCTCCTGTAAAAGCTCCTCTGCTCCCTCCTCTAAGGATACATGACCAGCAAAGCAATAGTCAATAACAGCAGGTGCTAAAGCTACAGCTTTTTTTGCTGCTAGGCAGGTTGCCACACCATCCAGCATTACAGGAACCTTCATCGCAGCAGCTTGTAAAATTGCGCCTGCCATAGCGCTAATAACTAGCTCATCCTCTGCAGCAGCAACGCAGCCAAAGCCAATCAGACCAAGTCCATCCTTATGAATGTGCTCCTGCATCAGACCAGCACCTTCCTCCAGTGCCTCTTCTTCATCCATAGCGGTCACTAAAAAGGCCTCAACCTTAGCATTTGTTTCTGCTGCAAGCAGAACCACAGGCCATTGACCACGCATAATTTTAGCTGCCTGCTCACCATGAGCCGCATCGCACCAAACAAAAAGGCTACGCTTAGGATAGTCAATATCTTCTTTCTTATATTTGCCTAAAATAGCTGCATAGCGAGAGGTCATGGTCTCTAGCTGTGCTAATGAGCCAAGAGGCTTAATCAGAGCATCAAAGCGGTCCTGAGCCTTTTGCTGGCAATCCTTATCAGTAGGGACAATCTTTTCAATTATTTCATCAATATGCATTATAATTCTCCAATTCTTTACTTCATGAGCTTAACGAAGCAGATAAACTGCTAACATTAAATATACTACCACGCCACATTCAGTCAAAAAGCCATATGTATCACCAGTAAGTCCACCCAGCTGTCCGCTTAAAAAGCGAGCAATAAACTGGCAGATAACAAAAGTACCTACTGCAGTATAAAGGCAGGGCAAGCCACAGGCATATACCAAACCAATGCAAATAGCAAAGGCAATATATGTATAGGCAGGCTTTGCATAGGCCTTAAACATGTGACCAATGCCTGTTTTACGAGCATAGGGATAATTAACTATATAGGTAACCATAAAGGTGCGTGTTGCAACATACATCGCTACAAGCGCCAATGTCAGCTTGTGAGGAGCAATGGTGGTGTACGCTGCTACCTTTAGCAGCACTAAGCATACCAAAGCAATTACGGCGTTAGAACCTACGTGGCTGTCCTTCATAATTTCCAGAATACGCTCACGGTTACGGGCGCTAAAAACACCATCAGAGGTGTCCATAAAGCCATCATACATCAAGGCTCCAATAATCAGCAGCTCAGCTAGCACCAGCATTACACCACGCATTAACGAGGGTGTATTAAGATAAACCAGGCCATAATTTACTGCACCCATAAAAATACCCATTACTAAACCAACTAAAGGAAAATAGGGTACACTACGGCTAAAATCATCGTCACGCCAGTCCGTTCTATTCGAAAAACGGATACGTGTCAAAAATTCCAGGCAGGTTATAAAATCACGCATCTAATCACCTGCTTAGCTTGTTATACATATCCAATGCAGCACGCAGCACCACGATTGCCAGGCTGGCACCAGTGCCTTCACCTAAACGCATACCTGCATCTACAATAGGAGACAGTTGCAGCAGCTCCAATACCTTGCGATGGGAAATATCGCTGCTTAAATGGCTGCACAGCATATAGTCACGGCAAGAAGGGTTAATACCATAGGCAATAAGAGCAGCTGCAGTAGCGTTTACACCGTCAATCATAATAGGAACGCGATGCTTAGCAGCACCTAAAATAGCACCAGCCAGACCTGCATGGTCATAGCCACCAACCTTACACAATACGTCCATAGCATTGCCCAGCTCAGGCTTATTTACTGCCAAGCCGTCAATTACTACCTGACGTTTAATTTTCATACGTTCATCGTTAATGCCGCTGCCACGGCCAACGGTCAGCTGCGGATCAATGCCCAGATAAGCGCTGGCAATTGCAGCGGTAGAGGTAGTGTTACCAATACCCATTTCACCAGTATAAAGCAGATTGTAGCCTTCCTCAATGCACTTTTCTGCCATCTCAATACCAACCTGCAGAGCAGCCTCTGCCTGCTCTACAGTCATTGCAGGACCTTGGGTAAAGTCTTCTGTACCCCAAGCAACCTTCTTTTGATAAACAGTTTCCATATGCTTTAAATCAAAGGCAGTGCCAACATCTACTACCTTTACATCAGCACCGGCATGACGGGCCAATACTGTAGCAGCAGCAGTACCACGCATATAGCCGTTAATCATTTGGAGGGTTACCTCCTGTGGGTAAGCACTAACACCATATTTAGCAATGCCATGGTCACCACACATTAAAAGCATAACTGGTTTAATAGCCTGCGGAACCTCTTGGCCATTCATAGCAGCCAGACTGACTACCATTTCTTCTAATTTACCTAAATCCTTACCAGGTTTATCCATTTGTGCAAAGCCTGCACGTACCTTTGCCGCCATTTCTTCAGAAAGTGCGGGAATTTTAATTTCTTCCATTACGGTCTCCTATTCTCTTTTGCTAGTTTAGTCTAGCTCTTCATCAAACTTAAAGGCTAATTTTTTTACATCCACTGCATTACCGGCAATGCACATAAATACCTTGTCGCAGGCTGCGGCAACTCTTTGATTGACCCAACCAGCCAAATCACGATATTCGCGGGCCATAAGGTTGTCAGGAACAATGCCGTCACCAACCTCATTAGTTACAAATACAACCAATTTGCCACAGGCCGCAGCAGCCTCTACTATCTTGTCAATTTCTTTTAATACAGCTTCACAGCGCTCAGGCCAGCTACCTTCAGGAGCGTTTTTGCCGTAAAGCATATTGCACATGTACACAGTCAAACAGTCAAACAAAACAGCCTCTGTTTCTTCACCTAAATTGGCAAAGGTTTTTTCTGCTTCATAGGGTGCTTCATGATTTACCCAACGACCATTCATACGGCGCTCCTGATGCAGGCGCACACGTTCCGCCATTTCGTCATCTAATATTTCTGCTGTTGCAATATAATCACATTTGGGAGAAAAATGCAGTACAAAACGCTCAGCAAACTCGCTTTTGCCGCTACGAGCACCGCCGGTAACCATAATAAGTTTACCTTTCATTATTTAATACCCCTTTCTCTTCTTTATTACAGGAATTATGCAAAAAACCTCCCACTACCAGCGGGAGGTTATAAAAATTCCATATTTACACACACGAAAGCTAACCTATCTCCCGTAGGCTATAAGCTTCGTAACAGGCAGGTCTCCTGGCTTAGCTTCATCGCCCACAGCGCCTTCCCACCTTGCGGCAGTGACATAATTGCTTAGGCTCCACTTACAGTAGCGGGACTGCTCCGGATTCGCACCGGTATTCCCTTTTCAGCAGCAACCTCAGTTGCCGCACCTGTCAATAATTTCCAATAATAGATATTCTACACAAAGTGTAAAAATCCTGCTTTTTATTGTGTGCTATTTTAGTGTTTAGTTTAGCGTTGTATTTATAGATATAGTTGATTTATTTTGATATTTGTAAAGCTGTTTTTAACTTTGATTTCTGCACATTTCTACCCCCTATTTCGTAACAGGAACAATAAAAAGC
>USBG01000059.1 GCA_900552855.1 uncultured Phascolarctobacterium sp.
TTAGTACCTACATCTTTTGGCTTTTATGTGGCAGATAATATAGCTCCTAGTCTTATGGAACCAGATGCAACAGCACTTATGGAATATCAATTAAGCGAAATTGAAGCTGGGAATTATAATTTAGCTGATTTTATGCAGGAAACTAGATGCATGGTTAATGAGAACATTGATTATGCAGAAAAACATAAATTCGGTAGCGATCCAGACGGAAAGGTGGTTGAATGTCCTCGCTGCCACAATGGGGTACTTGTTAAACGTTATAACAAAACAACTAAAGAGCCGTTTTTTATTTGCAATAATGAGGATTGTAAAAATCCTTTCAATAGTAAACCGTATTACTATAATGCCGATAAAGACGGAGAACCTATTATTGGTTATTGTCCCACATGTAAAGGTATTCTTGATAGGGCAAAAGGACCGTATGGCTTTTTCTGGAAATGTTCAAAGTGTAATAAAAACTATCGTGATAATAATGGAAAACCAGACTTTACCACTAGAAAGCATAATTAGTAAAAGGTGGAATGCTTAATGTATGATGAAGAGTTTTACGAACAAGAACAAACCATTGAAAAAGAAACTGCAGAAAATATAAAGCAAGCTATGCAGGTTCTTGAATCATCTTCTTCAGAAGATATTACTGTAAGTTCTTCTGAAGAAATGGAAACTGAAGAGGGCTCAGATTATTCTTTAGAGGAAATGTTGACAGACATAAATAACACAGTTACCGCATTAAAAAACGATAATGCGAGTTTGATTAACGAATTCCAAAATAGGCTAGATAATATAGAAAGTCAGCAGAAGTCAATTATGGCCAGTCTTAATGCTCTTGACGAAGTTTTAGAAAAGCAAAATAATCAAATAAGGGAAGTTACCGAAAATTTATCAAAAAATATATCTACCTTGCAAAGTAGTATTGTTCAGATTAACGATGCAACAAGCAAGTCTATAGAAGCGTTTAAAGCTGTTTCTGAAGAACTGCCAAAAAAATTAGAACAGGATTGCGAAAAAATCAATAAAGCATTTTTGGCAAATGCCGTTGCTAATTTTAATAGAATGAGCAAATCTGCTAATAATTGGTTGAAGAAAATTAATGGACAGTATGATTATTCATCTAGGGCGATTGGAATTTCTGCCACTCTGACACCTATGTTAGTAATGCTACTGATTGTTATGTTCGCTTTTAAATTCTGAGCTATGGATTAAATAAAAACTCCTAAAGCAAATCAGTGTGCTAACTGAATCTGCTTTAGGAGTTTTGTGTGAAAATAGATTTTCTTTTTCTGATTAGAATAAATCACTGTGTGTCCCTGTGCGTGTAAGGTATAGAATAAGCTGTGCTTCTGATTTTTCATAAATCAGAAGCCAGTCTGGAGTAATGTGGCATTCTCTACAGCCTTTAAAGTTTCCTTGTAAATCGTGATCTCTATATTTTTCTGGTAATATCTGACCATCAGCAAGCATTTCAAGTACATCTTTCAATAGCTGAATATTATAGCCACGCTTTTTGGCAAGCTTTAAATCTTGCTTAAATTTATTGGTAGGTTTCAACTGATATTTCATTTCAGTATATCCTCGAACATCTCATCTACATTTTTATAAGTCCTGCCTTTGGCAGGATTTTTTTTCATTTCCTCAACTTCTGCTATTGCAGCTAAAGTATCAGCATTAGGAGTATTTAAGGATAAATCAAATGGAATACCTTTTTGGCGAACGACAGCTTTAGCGAAAATATTGAATGCTGCGGAGGTAGTAAGACCAAGAGCCGAAAAAATCTCTTCTACATTCTTTTTCAATTCGGTATCAATTCTAATATTTAAATTTGTTGTAGTCATTTCAACCACTCCCTTCTAGCCAATATTATACATGTATGGTTTAGAATTGTCAATAAATCTATATACATTGTCATTACAATAGAGTACAATAAACAAACTAATATAAATAATAAATATGAAAATCAATAGCAAATTATGATAATTATATTGAAAAAGATATGGATATATATTATAATTAGAGTATAGGGACAAAATAAGGATTTTTTCACCAATCATAAGATTTGGCTTTTTGTCCATTGCCTAGCTGATATTCATGCGAGTATATCAGCTAGGTCTCCTCAGTCTACAAGTTGTTATTGGTGCTGCATTTAGAGGAAACAAGGCAACTCTATCAAAGTAGCTCCTATGGCAATTTATAGAAATATATCATTCTATTATCCGTAAGGAGGAAGATTCGTATGAAAAAGAGTTTAGTTTTAGCAATGGCAATGGCTTTGGGCGTTACTGCTTCCGCATACGCAGCAAATCCTTTCTCTGATGTACCGGCTGGTCATTGGGCTTATGATTCCGTTGCAGAATTAGCTGCTGCAGGTGTTGTAGACGGTTATACTGATGGTTCTTTTGGTGGCGACAAGCTTATGACTCGCTACGAAATGGCTCAAATCGTTGCAAAAGCAATGGCAAAAGGTGCAAGCGTTGACAAGCTGGCTGCAGAATTTGCAGATGAACTGGATACTTTGGGCGTTAAAGTAACCAATCTGGAAAAGAGATTAGATAACGTAAAAATTGCTGGCAACATTCGTTATCACTATGCAGATAAATCTGGTGATATTGATGGTTCCGACAGCAAGCTGCGTTCCCGTATTTGGGTAAATGGTCAAATTAACGATGACTGGTCTTATGCTGGTATGCTGGAAAACAATCAAGACTTCCGCAATGATGTTGGTGATGAAGATACTAAATTCCAACGTGCTTACGTTCAAGGTAAACTGGGTGGCGTATCCGTTTCCGCTGGCCGTCAACAACTTTTCTTAGGTGATGGCAATATTTATGATACTCGTTTTGATGGTGTCATCCTGGGCTATGGTAGCAATGTAAAGGTACAAGGCTACTATGGTAAACCCACCAATCTGAATAGCTCCTTCGATCATGAAGCAATGCTGAAAAAAGGTGCTGACGGCAAAGACTATACTTTCGGAACTAAATATGATGAAGTTCTGGGAGCAAAGATTTCTACAGAATTTGGCAAATTTGGCGTAGCTGCTGCATATGATGTATTCAAGGGCGATACTACTAAAAAAATCCTTGCTGCAGATGCAGTTAATCCGGACACCGTAGAAGCTGATGCAGTAGATGATAAAACCTTTGAAGATAACAAAATTTGGTCTGTTGCTGCTGGTTACTCTTTTGATGAAGATTGGGGCCTGAATGCTATGTACCTCAATTCTAACCAAGATGGCGTAGGTGATGAAAGCGACGGCTATGTTGTTGGCTTGAATTACAAAGGTGCTAAAGCAAGCAAAGCAGGTTCTTATGGTCTGTATGCTAAATACTATGATCAAGCTTCCACTACCGTTTTGGCACACACCATGAACGGCGAATATGGTACTGATGGTTTTGAAGGCTACGTGGTTGGTGCAAATTATGCATTTGCTAAGAACATTGTAGGTTCTATTGAATACTATGATCTGGACGGCAAAGACAAAGACGAAACCAATATGAAAACTCTGTGGAGCCAAGTAGTATTCACTTTCTAATAATTTCTTCCATTCCCAACATTTACATCCCACCAAAAAAGCTCGGACTAAGTCCGAGCTTTTTTGCTTTCTTTATGGAGGTCCGAAATATGATTGATGATCAAATAATTCCAGAAGATATAGCTGCAGAGCAAGCTGTATTAGGAGCAATTATGTTGGATAAAAATAGCATTGAAAAAATTATGGATGTGTTAGATTTTGAAGATTTTAGTAGGGAAGCTCATAAGGTTATTTACAAAGCAATGGTGTACTTGTACTTGCATGACAGCCCTGTGGATATGGTAACCTTAGTGAACTGTTTACGTAGCAGAAACCAGCTTGATTCTGTTGGCGGTATTGGATACATAACAAGCTTAAATATGCCTACTACTGCAAATATTTGTCACCATGCAGCAATCATTAAGGGGAAAGCGATATTAAGAGAACTGATACGTATAGGTAAAATTATCACTAATTTAGGCTATACTGCTATTGATCCAGACAAAGCAATAGATGAAGCCCAACATTATATAATGGGTTTATCTATTAACCGTAAGAACCAAGTTCCTATCTATACAACATCTATTGATGCACTTTTCAAGGTTTCACTTAATCAGATTATTAATGGTAGTTATGTTGGTATTAAAACCGGGTTCAATAGTTTGGATATGCTTTTAAATGGTTTATTGCCTGGACAGCTTGTAACCTTAATTGGTTCAAGATTATGTGGCAAAACAGCCTTAGTTCTGCAGATGATGGATAATATAGCTGCTGATAATAAAGTTGTTTATGCTACATGTCACTCAATAGAAGAAGCAGCTTTGCGTTTAATATGTAGTGCTGCCCAAGTATCTTGTTGGCAGTTCAAGACTAATACTATGTCTGATAGTGATTGGATTAAACTTCAACATCAAATTAATAATAAAAGAAATTCCAATATGAAAATCTATAAAATCAATAGTAATATGTTAGAATTAACTAATAAAATTAGAGAGATATTTAGTGCTGAGAAAATGGATGTCTTAATTTTGGATATAGCAACAGCAGATTTAGAAACAGTAAACAAATTAAAGTTTGTTGCTGATGAACTCGGTATTTCTATATTATTGGTTCTAAATATGGTGGATATAGCTATAACTTTGAATGATGTAGCAGATATATCATTGGTTTTGTCTAAAATAGATGGTAAACATACTCTTGAAATAGTAAAACATGTCGGTGGTCCGACTGGTAAAATAGATTTGATTTTTGATAAGCAGCTGCTTCGTTTTTGTGAATAAGAAAAAATAAAAGTGTTCTTGCTTGTGAAAAATAGCTTCTAAAATCGCTTGTGAGCAACGTTTTTACTATTACCCTTATGATTTGGCCATGCCTGTTTTATTGTGCCGTAGGCACTGTTTTAATAAGCCTTGTAAGCAACAAAAAACAAGCTAGGATGATTGTATCAAGCCTAGCTTGTTTGTCGCTTACATGCGAATTTCTCTAGTCAAGGAAAGGCAAAAACCAGAGGCACCGAAAATTTCAATATCATCATAATCTTCACCGATGCGGATAATACGAAAATCATTAGGTGATTCCTGCTCAACCATATCATCAAAAAATTTGTCTAAAAACTCGATGTCCGCTATTCCAATTAATTTGAGTCCATTTTAAAGCAATCCATTTTTTATCCAACGACTTTTTCACTGCTGCCGTTCTAAGCAAGTTAAAAACATCCTTTTTGGTTGATACTATTCTGATTTTTCGTACAGACTTTAAAAGCTCTAAGTATTTGGCTTGTCTCATTTCAACTGCCATATCACTATAATAAGCCATTGTAGTTCACCTCTATTTAATAAGGTATCGTGAAGGCAGAAGCCTTCACGATATTTTTCTTTCTAAGTTATTCACCTTTACGGATAATCATATGACGAAGAATTTCCTCAGTAATTTTCATTACTCGGTCAAGCTCTTTTACAGTAGCGGGTTCAGCATTAAAGGTGGTCAGTGCATAGTAACCGTCATTAAAGTCTTGGACTTCATAAGCAAGGCGTTTTTTACCCCAATTATCAGTCTTTACCAATTCACCACCATTATCAGCAATGACTTTTTCAATTTTTTCGATAGTAGCAGAATACACATCTTCATCAATAGGTTTAACAATGTACAGCACTTCATAAGATTTCATATAAACCTCCCAACATAAGGCAGAATTTGTATTCGCCCTGCCTGGCGATTATTTTTAATTGCTTTTCGCACATATTAAATAATCAGCGACGATCTGAAAGCAAGGAGAAAAGCTTGCGTACCTTGCTGTAGGTAAAGTCGCTGATTATAATGTGCGAAAGAAAAGCAATGTATATAAATTAGCTGGCTTGTTTTTTTGTGCTGCAAGCACTGTTTTATAATAAATTGCTATAACCTTTTTATATTAAATATGATATAATTAACAGCAGGGAGATCCCACACTCCCTTATTTTAACCCCTAAGTCATACAACATCCCACATAAGTATGACCAACCTTTCAACAATCCCACAGAAAAAGCCCAAGCGATCGTTGCTTGGGCTTTTTCTATTTAAAGATATATATTATTTTTCAGAAGTGAGTTTGTTTAATTTTACAATTTCAAATTCACCTATTAAAATACCACCAATTATACCATTGTAGTTGTTGATGTTATCAAAATTACTGAAATTCCCCCAATCACCACTTAATCCCCATTTTTCAGACAGAAAGAATTTAGCGTGATCGTCTCCAAAAGGGAGATATTCACCATATTTATTTTTTAACTCAAATTTTTCATTCAATGCAACTCCCAGAAGTTTTGCAATGGCTGCAATATGATTTACATTCATTATTTTCCCACCTTTTCCAAATCATAACTACAACTATTATAACATACCATATATAAGATATATAGGAAGTATAGAATATATAAATTTATATGTTTTATATGTTCTATATATCTTATATGTATATATTAAAAATGTAAGCACTTAGGAATTGAGCCAAAGTGCTTACATATAGTGTCAATATTCTTCTACTTTAAAGGTTACTTTGTGATTCTTGTTCTCTGCAACCAAAGTTTTTTTCATGTCGTCAACCATTACGTTGTTATCAAGAGCTGCTTGTACAACATCTACCAGCTTCTCATCATCTAGGTATGCCCAGATAGTTTTTCTCTTATATATCATATTAGCCTCCTTTTATTCGTTAGACTTATGTTTGTCGTTGTATTCAATAACGGCCTGTATGAAATATTCAGCTAAACTGATTCCATCATTCATAGCGTTAATTTTAGCTTGTCTGTGCACGTCGGGAGGAAAAGGAACATTGTACATTTTTACAGGTTTCTTGCTAGAAGATTTAGCGATTTTTGGTATGGGGGTTGCTTCGTTTTCAGCGGGCTTAGTACCAGAAATAAAGCTTTCCATAACATCAGCTGAAGGAATTTTAGGGTTAGATGGAATTTTCATTTTCTTTTTCTCCTGTCTACATGATAGTCATAATTTCTTCGATAAGGGATTCAAGTTCTGCAGCAGCCTTTTCTGTATGACGTTTTACTTTGGAATACTCGATAACATTCATACCGCAGCACAAGGATTCTTTGTAGGCAACTCTATTAAGTAACTTGGAATGCATAAGCTTAACCTGGTATTTTTCACACGCTTCTTCGATTGATTCCTTGATGCCCTTAGCCATATTTTGCTTAGGATCATATTCATTAAGCAGCAGGTATGTATTCTCAATAGTAAAATAGTTACGCCATTCTTCTAATGTATTAAGCACATCATCTGTTACCCAATAGTCTAGGCCACTTGCTTTAAGAGGAATTATAAGCATACCGAACATAGCACAAGCTACTGTAGCTCTTGTTAATTCGTTATCACCTGCACCAGCATCTATAACAACATAGTCAAAATTAGAGTAATTTTGAATGTCTTTGAATAAAGATTTAGGCTTCATAGTAATTGCACTAATGGTAGCCAGTTCTGGATTATCGTTACGGACATTGATTACCTTTAAAGATGAATTTTGCTTTTCATCCATATCAATAAGCAAAACCTTATATCCTAATACACCTAGTCCGGTAGCAATATTTACAGAAATAGTAGTTTTACCAGTACCACCTTTAGAATTAACAACACTTATTACTTTCATAGTTTAGCTCCTCCTGTTCAATAAAGTTATAAAAATCAATGACGTTTCTTGATGTCATTAGATACTTTGGATTAATATATCCATTTTTAATATATAAGCCTTTAGCATCAGTAGCACGAGATAGAGCTACATAAAGCTGACCAGCACTAAAGCAGTAAGGATTTAAATTAGCATTGCTGAAAGTTTGCCCTTGGCTTTTGTGTATAGTTATTGCATAAGCAAGCTTAATGGGAAGTTGTGTGTATAAACCGATAATATCCTTTTTTAGTTTGCCATTTTCTACTATATAATTAACTACTTCCCACGTATGGAGAGGTACTTCTACAGCGATGTTATTATTGTCGAATTTGACAAATACGCTGTTATTTCCATAGCCTACAACATATCCCATAGAACCGTTCTTATAAAAGCCCTGCTCGTCATTTATAAGCGTCATTACTCTTGCTCCTAATTTTAAAGTTATTTCATCATCCACAACTTTGTCACCTTCAGATACTTTGCCTGTTATAGAAATACAGAAAGACTTTTCAGCAGTTTTTAGTTTACCAAGATTTTCCATGTTAAATTCATCTGCTTCTAAGTTGGTGCTGCAAAGATATATAGCTCCTTTTTGCCAATTAGTGGCACAGTTGCAAGAGAACCAATTTAAGGAATTTTTATTACCAAATCTTGCGTTATTTAGAGCAGTGATGAATTCTGGAGCGTTTTGTCTTACCACCTGCTTCAGAATAATGTTGCGGAATTGCATTTTACACCATTCCGGAGTTTGAAATGCGAATCCTTCATTTATGGATTTATTCCATAATTTTTCTAACATTGTCTTATGATAGTTAGTCATCACTGGTGGAAGCTGCAGAAAGTCGCCTACAACTATAAGCTGCTTATGAGAATTACTAAGTTTCATAGCTTTTTCAAATGCTCTGATAACATAAGCAAAAACATCAAAACGTAACATAGAGATTTCATCTATTATTACGACATCTGCAGCTTTTACAGCATCAGTTATTTTGGCAATTCTAGTCAATGGTCCAATAGGTTCAATAGGAACTTTAAAAGCTCTATGAACAGTGCTGCCATTAATGTTGATAGCAGCAATTCCCGTAGGAGCTGTTACCATTACATTTTTACCAATATTTTTACAATGTTCTACATAGGCTTTTAAAAGATAGCTTTTGCCAGTACCAGCATTACCACTGAGGAATACATTTACTCCACTAGCCATAATTTCAAAAGCCATAGTCTGCTCATTGTTTAAGCTAAACATTAAATACACCTCCTGCCCGCCGTAGAGCTTACGGCGAGCTATATCTATGCATAACAGAGACTATCTGCTACGCCTACTACCTGCGATTATTTTTAATTGCTTTTCGCACATATTAAATAATCAAAGGCGAACTGTAGGCAAGGGGGAAAGCTTGCGTACCTTGCCGTAGGTGGTAGCCTTGATTATAATATGTGCGGGAAAAGCAATTTAATAACTATGATATTGTGCCATAGGCACTGTTTTAGCTGTCTTTCCCCACATATAGTTATATGTTTATATAGACTTATATATTTTATATATCTTATACAGTGTATATGAATTATATAAACATATAATATTACATATGTTAT
>USBG01000060.1 GCA_900552855.1 uncultured Phascolarctobacterium sp.
TACCACCACTTGCCATAAGAACATCATCCTTAGTAAGTGCTTGCGAAGCATCAATAATGCTCCATGCAGTAGGCACACCCCAGCCTGCAAAATCATCACTTAAAGCAACGCCTGCTCGTTTAGCTTCAATAGCAGCAAAATTGGTGCCGCCCGCACCTGCACAGTCAAAAACCCTAAAGCCCTTAGACTTACATAATGCATACTGTTCAGCAGCAATACCACAGCCTGTTTCTTTAATAATAACAGGTACAGAAATATACTCCCTAATGGCAGCAATATTATCAAGCATTCCGCTATAATCCTTGTCTCCCTCAGGCATAAATAGCTCCTGAGCCGCGTTAAGATGAATTTCCAGAGCATCTGCATCAAGCATATCTACAGCTATTTGAGCCTGCTGAGGAGTAGCCAAGGCACTCATGTTAGCGAAAACAATACCATCAGGATTATGTTGACGAACAACCCTATAGCTGTCTAAGCCAACACCATCTCTAACTGCGCCAAACTGAGAACCTACTGCCATGGGAATGCTACATAAAGCAGCAACCTGAGCTAGCTTAGCATTAACCTCTGTTACTGCCTCTGTACCACCTGTAATAGCATCAATAAAGAAAGGAAAACTAAAGTCCCTTCCTAACATTTGCCCAGAAACAACAATGTCTGCCGGATCAATTTCCGGCAGACAATTGTGTAAGAAACGGAGATCTTCAAAATGAGTGCCAGCGGGTCCATCGCCAAGATCAAGAGCATACTTAATATGTTCTAGCTTACGTTGTGCACGCTGCATCTATCTTGCACCTCTGTATTAGTCTTGTTTCAGTTGTTCGGACAGATCTTGAGTCAGACCGCCGGATTTTTTGCCCATGTAAGAACGAACTTCAGCTTTTTCAGCATCACGTTTGATTTTGGAGATGCTCAGGCCGATTTTCTTGGAATCCAGATCCATTTTAATAACTTCAGCGTTAACAACTTGGCCCAGCTCCAGAACGTCTTCAGGTTTGTTGATACGCTCTTGAGCGATTTCAGAGATATGAACCAAACCTTCTACACGGTCGCTGATTTTAACGATAGCACCGAAGGGCAGGAATTTAGCTACTTCAACTTCGATGATGTCGCCAACATGCAGTTCTTTAGCTTCTGCAACCCAGGGATCTTCTTGGGTAGCTTTGATGGACAGAGCAACACGTTTTTTCTCGCGATCGATTTCTTTGATCATTACTTGTACTTCGTCGTCTTGTTTAGCAACGTCTTCAGGTTTTACATTGCGGTCCCAGGACAGCTCGGTGTTGTGCAGCAGGCCAACCAGGTGCTCGTTGATTTTAACGAACATGCCGTATTCCATAACTTTAACAACTTTACCGGTAACGATTTGACCTTCTTCGATGGAGTCATAAGCAGCTTCTTCAGCAGCAGCGCGAGCTTCACGAGCAGCTTGAATACGAGCTTCTTTAGCTTCCTTCCAAGCTTTGTTCTTAGCTTCTCTTTCAGCCTTCAGCAGGTCGCGACGGGAAACAACAATGCGTTTTTTCTCCAGGTCAACTTCGATGATTTCAGCTTCCAGTTCTTGACCAACATAGCCAGAGAAATCTTCTACACGGCGCAGTTCAACGTGAGAAGCAGGCATGAAGCCTTCTACACCTTCAACAGCTACAGCCAGACCAACGATGCTGTTGGATTTTTTGTTTTTGATTACGCGCAGAACCTTAACGGTAGCAGGACGTTTTTCACCTTCAGCCAGCTCAGCAACATTTTTCCATGCAGCATCGCGCTCAGCTTTTACCTTGGACATTTCAATGAATTCGCTTTTGCCGCTAGAAGCAACAACTTTAACTTCAACAACATCGCCTTCTTTGATGGTGTCCAGCAGGGTTTCAGCAGTGCCGCCAACTTCCCACTCGGAGAAAGGAATGTGGCCTTCTTTCATATAACCGAAGGATACGTAAACGCCATCATTGTTAACTTTAAAAACTTCAGCTTCTACAACTTTACCGTTATATATTTCTACCTCCTCTGTTGCATTCAACAATTCTTCAAAATTTTCCATGTTTTCCATTGCTATAATAGCCTCCTTAATTAAACGGTCGGGAGTTGATGCTCCTGCCGTGATTCCAATTTTGTGACATTCCCTAAACATCTCCACAGAAAGCTCGGCTGCTGTTTCAATGTGATAAGCTTTTTTACATTTTTCTGCCACCAAATCATACAAGTGCCTTGTGTTTGCACTATTACGACCACCGATGACAATAACAGCATCACATTGCTCTGCCAGCTCTAAAGCTGCCTTCTGACGCTGCGAGGTAGCCATGCAGATAGTTTTGTCAACCCGATATTCACCAGGTCTTTGTTTCTGCAACGCTTGCAAAATAGCCTCAAATTTCTTCAGCTCAAAAGTAGTCTGAATGATTACTCCATATCGTTCCTTTTGAGGGACGTTAGAAACATCTTCTATATATTCTACACAGATAGCGTTTTCTCCTGCCCATTTTAAAATACTTTTTACTTCTGGATGATTTTTTTCTCCAATAATCACTGGAAAATATCCATCAGCAGCTGCTTGAGCAGCTTTTTTTTGTGCTAGACGCACATTGGGACAGGTTGCATCAAGGATTTTAAGCCCCAACTGTTCTGCCTGTGTATATATCTCTGGACCAACACCATGGGAGCGAAAGATTACGGTCTCTCCTTTAGTGAATTCCTTTAAATCATCTTTACATGTGATTCCCTGTTCCGCCAGCTCTTCAATAAGCTGAGGATTGTGAATCAACGGTCCATAGGTCCCCCCCTGGACATGCTGCTGTGCAGCCTCTTGTGCCAGTTGTACAGCACGCTTTACCCCATAGCAAAAACCACAATGCTCGGCAACTATGATTTTCATGCATCCTCACCTGCCTGCAGCTTAGCTATACGGGACATCATTTCCTCAGTCATACTGTTAAGCAGTTCCTTAGTAATAGGTGTATCCTCTGGAAAATAAATAGGCTTACCAAATCTTACGGTAACCTTTGGCCAGATACGACCATGTCTTCTGTAGTCAGTGCCAATTACGCAGGTAGGAACAATAGCAGCCTTTACCTTGCTTGCCATCATCAGAGCACCGGGCTCAGCCTTTCCAAGCTTACCGGTCTTACTGCGAGTACCCTCTGGAAAGATTGCCAAAACCTTTCCATCCTGTAAAATTTCAATACCATGCTTAATAGCTGCTCTATCAGCGCCGCCACGACGCACAGGAAAAGCTCCAAGGGTACGAATAATAAAGCCAAATACAGGGAAGAAAAGCTCCTGCTTAGCCATAAAATGTACCTTACGAGTTGAACAGGTGCCAATTACAGGCGGATCCAAAAGACTCAAATGGTTGCTGGCAATAACTAGCGGACCATCTTTGGGAATATTTTCAGTACCCTCGTAGCGCATACGCAATACGACGATAAAAATTAATTTCAATAATGTTTTAAGAGCGGAATAAATCATTGTTCGCGCTCCTTCACCAGGTTTTCAATATATGCAGCTACCTGGTCAATGCTCATATCAGAGGAATCTAGATAGACAGCATCCTCTGCCTGACGTAACGGACTAATAGCTCTTTCGCTATCCTGTTTGTCACGATTAGCAATATCTGCCTTTAGCTGCTCTAAATCAACCTGCTGACCCTTCGCAACCAGCTCCTTATAGCGGCGCATAGCACGCTCATCAACAGTAGCTGTTAAAAATACCTTCAGCTGAGCATTAGGAAATACTACGGTACCAATATCACGGCCATCCATAAGTACGCCACCGCTTTCGCCCATACGGCGCTGCTGATCAACCATAGCCTCACGCACAGCGCCAATAGCAGCCACCCTAGATACTAGTGCTGTTACCTCCGCACTGCGAATAGCCTCTGTAACCTCAACGTCATCTACAAAAACGCGATTTACACTTGCCTCAGGCTTAAACATAATTACCATAGTATTAGCCAGCATACTAATATAGTCTTCATCAAAAGCCTTGCCTGTTTGTAAAAACTTCCAAGCAACACTACGATACATAGCGCCAGTATCAATATAAGCATAGCCAATTTTTTCTGCTACCATTTTAGCAATAGTGCTTTTTCCTGCACCTGCAGGACCATCAATGGCAACAACTATCTTTTTCATCACAATCACTCTTCTCTAGAACCATTACGGCCCCTTTTTATTGTGCGGCAGCTGCCCTTCCTGCGGCATATCCGCTAGAGAATGCAGCCTGCAGATTAAAGCCGCCGGTATAACCATCAACGTCCATAACCTCGCCTGCAAAATACAAGCCTTGAACCAGCTTGGATTCCATAGTTTTAGGATTAATTTCCTTTACAGAAACACCACCAGCAGTAACAATAGCCTCTGCAATAGGACGAGTTCCAGTAATAGGAACAGAAAATCCCTTTAGGGTTTTCATAAGTCTATGACGCTCTTCACGTGAAATTTGATTTACATATTTCTCTTCATCAAGGAATGCCATATCGCAAACCACAGGAATAAGACGCTGAGGAAGCAAGTCCTTCATGCCATTAACCAATTGCTTACGACTATATTCCACAAAATCACGCTGAATTCGTGCATCTAGCTTAGCCTCACTTAAAGCAGGCTTTAAATCAATAATAAGCTCTACATCCTTGCCATCGCCAAGAGCCTTGGCTGCTAAATTGCTCAAAGAAAGAACAATAGGACCAGAAACTCCAAAATGAGTAAAAAGCATTTCACCAAATTCAGTACCTAGCTTTTTACCATCTCCCCAAAGAGTAGCTTCGACATTGCGTAGAGATAAGCCCTGCAAATCATCTACATAGGGATAATCACTTTCTAGGGGAACAAGCGACGGCTTTAAAGGAACTATGCTATGACCAGCTTTTTTTGCCAGCTTAGCACCACTGCCATCACTGCCAGTACCGGGATAAGACGCACCACCTGCTGCTAAAATTACAGCATCAGCGGCATAAAAGCCATCTACAGTCTTAATACCTGTAACAGCACCATCCTTAACCACAATATCAATAACCTTTTTATCTGTTAAAAGCTTGCCACCTGCTTGAGTATATACCCTTACAAGAGTATCAACAACATCTCTAGCAGTGTCACTAACGGGGAAAATTCTTCCACCACGCTCCACCTTAGTAGCAAGTCCATTACTTTCTAATAGCTCTACTATATCATCATTTGTGAAGCCGTGTAAAGCACTATTCAAAAATCTGCCATTTCCAGGAAGATTTTTTATGATTTCTGGTAATTCACAAGCATTGGTAATATTGCAGCGACCTTTACCTGTTATTAACATTTTTTTGCCAGGAACACGCATTTTTTCAAAAATTGTGACCTTAGCGCCATCCTGTGCAGCTGCAATACCTGCCAAAAGACCCGCAGCACCTGCACCAATTATTGCTACATTAATCATAGCTTAGCCGCCTTTTTCAATTGGGAAAGCTCTTGTTCACTTAAAGGACGACATTTGCCACGTCCTAAATTATTAAGCTGCAAGGGACCCATTTTTATGCGCTTCAGTTCACGTACCGGAAAGCCAATAGCATCACACATACGACGAACCTGACGATTACGACCCTCATGAATAGAAATATCAAAAAGGGTTGCATTATGCTCGTGATCGTAATCACGTAAATTAACAACTGCGGGAGCAGTCATGCCATCTTCAAGCTTAACACCAATGCGAAGCATATCTAGCTTTTCATCAGGAATAATGCCTACGCACTTTACTAAATATGTTTTATTAACTTCATGACTGGGATGCATCAAAGCCTGCGCCATTGCACCATCATTAGTCAAAATTAATAAGCCTTCAGTATTATAGTCCAAGCGTCCCACTGGAAAGACTCTCTGAGGCAGATTTTCTACAAAATCTGCAATACTACGTCTATTTTGAGGATCGTTCATAGTAGTTACTACTCCTCGAGGCTTATAGAACATATAATAAGCCTTCGCCTCTTGAGCAATAGGGTTGCCATCAACTTGGATGCGACATTTAGAAGCATCAAATTTAACGCCTAGCTCAGTTACTACCTTGCCGTTAACACGAACACGACCTGCTGTAATAATTTTTTCTGCTTCTCTACGGGAGGCTACACCTGCTGCCGCGAGAATTTTTTGTAAACGTTCTTCCATGAAGTATTTTCCTTAAAATTTATTTTCCGCTTTCTTCAGAACCATTTGACTCTAATATCTCTATATCATCATTGTAATGCAACACCTGCTGTACTACATCGGCTTCTAAATTTTGAACCGCATCTGGACGAGGAAGCTCATCAAGAGAGCTTAAACCAAATACATTCAAAAATTTATCAGTTGTAGCATACAGGATAGGATTACCAAGAGTCTTTTTACGTCCTGCTTCTGCAACTAAATCAAGCTCCAATAAATTATTGACAACACCATCAACCTTAACACCACGAATTGCCTCCATTTCAGCACGTGTAACTGGCTGCTTAAAGGCAACAATAGCCAAGGTTTCCATAGCTGCATTAGTAAGCTTGATTTCCTTCTTTTTACCCATGCTACTAAGCATTCTATAATGCTCAGGTTTAGTCACCAGCTGATAGCCACCGCCAACCTCACGCAGCATCAATCCTCTACCCTCGTCCTCATAAACTTGGGAAAGATTTCCTAAAAGCTCCCATACCTGAGGCTTTTCCAGTTGCATAATAGCCGCTATTTCCGCAACAGAAAGAGGCTCGCCGGCTGCAAAAAGCACGGCTTCGAGAGCACCTGTTAGTTTATCATAAAGCATGCTCTATTCTCCTCCCTTAGCAAAAACATATATAGGTGCAAATCGCGCTGATTGATTAATCGTTATAAGTCCCATTTTTAAAAGCTCTAACACACCTAAAAAGGCTGCCACCTTTTCCCCAGGAACTCCAGAGGAAAAAAGCTCATTCAAGATAAAACCCTGTGGCTTCTTTTGCAGTCTTTTCAAAATAGCCGCCATCTTATCCTGAACGCTAAAAGCCTGAGGCTCAATGTAGGCTGCTGGCTTATTTTCACTATTAACCATTGATGATAAGGCCTTGAGCAAAGCTTCTACACTATAACGTGGCAAAACACGCTCACAAACATCAGCAAACATTGGTCTACGTTGATAGTAGCGCTCAGCCTCCTCCTTCATAACGACTAAAGAGGCTGCTATCTGCTTAATGCGCCTATATTCCACCAGCATCTCTACCAGCTGTTGACGAGGGTCAACCTCATCCTCTTCATCTAAAACAGGAACCTTAGGAAGCAGCATACGTGATTTAATCTGCAACAATGTTGCCGCCATAACTAAAAACTCGCTTGCAACCTCCATATCAAACTCGCTTAAATTGCGTAAATAGCTGATATATTGCTCTGTTATAGAAACAATAGGAATATCATAAATATCTATTTTATCCTTTTCAATCAAATGCATTAACAGGTCCAGGGGACCCTCAAAGGCACTGAGCTTAAGAGATAAATCAGTCATAACCCCTTATTACAGAACATTCATGGCTGCTTTAATTTCTGCCATGTTCTTTTCAGCTTCCTTACGAGCACGTTGAGCACCAAACTCAAGTACTTCCTTAATGTAGCCAGGTTTTTTCTCCAACTCGGAACGTTTTGCATGAATATCAGCCAGCATTGCGTTCATTTTAGCAGCTAAGCATTTTTTACATTGCACACAGCCAATTTCACCAGCACGACATTTAGCTTCAATATCCTTGCTTTCCTCAGTATTGAATACCTGTTGGAATTTGTATACGATACAAACATCAGGATTACCCTTATCAGTCTTTTTAACGCGTTGCGGATCAGTGGTCATCATGCGCACTTTTTCCCACATTTCTTCAGGAGATGCACCAAAGGGAATAGCATTGCCATAGGATTTGGACATTTTGCGACCGTCGATACCGGGCAGAACCTTTGCTTTAGAGAATACTGCTTGAGGCTCAGGGAATACATCCTTATGATACAGATAGTTAAAGCGACGTACCATTTCACGAGTCAGCTCTAAGTGAGCAGATTGGTCTTCACCAACAGGCACACAGGTTGCCTTGTACAGCATAATATCAGCTGCCATTAAAACAGGATAGCCAAGGAAGCCGTAGGTGTGTAAATCCTTGCCGCTGCCTTCCAGGTCTCTAATCTTGTCCTTATAAGTAGGAACACGCTCCAACCAGGACAACGGAGTATTCATGCCCAAAAGCAGCGCCAACTCAGCATGCTCTTTAACATGGGATTGTATAAAGATTACGTTCTTTTCAGGATCCAAACCAGCACTCAGCCAGTCAATTGCCATTTCATGAATATTATCCTGCATTTTAGAGGTGTCTGCATAGGAGGAAGTAAGAGCGTGTAAGTCTACAATAGAGAAAAAGCACTCATACTCGTTTTGCAGACGCACCCAGTTCTCCAGTGCACCCATATAGTTACCTAAGTGGAAACGGCCAGAAGGCTGCATACCACTAAAAATTCTACCTTTGTTCATCATCAAAGACCCCTTTTTGTTAATATTATAGTTGTAGTCGTGTTTTCTACAATACCCCTCTCTCAAGGCAAGAAACAACACGATAAATTACCAAAATTAGAATATTATTCCAAGAATATTGCTAACAATTCCCATATATAAGCCAGCTAAAGGATTAATAATCATGCCAATGACACCAGTAAACACCAGAGCCAGCAAAATATACATACCGTACTGACCTACAAAGGAATCATATTCCCATGCCTGCTTTGCAGGAAGCAAGGTGCACAAAATTTTTGCACCATCCAGAGGCGGAATAGGAATAAGGTTAAAGAACGCAAACCATACGTTATATAGCTGCATCCACAACAAAAATTGATATACGCCCTCACTCAGCATACCAAAGCTTTGCATAGCAGCAGCAATAAGCGCTGCCAAAAAGCATACAAAAAGGTTTGCCGCAGGACCAGCCAAGGAAACCTTCAAAATACCGTCTCTACGATTACGAAAATTATTAGCATCAATAGCTACAGGCTTAGCCCTTTTTATCAAATCGTACAGAGAAAGTGACCATGTTTAGAACATACCAGAAAAATGATTTTGCTTATTTTGTTAGTTTGATTTTCCTAGTCTTCCCGATCTTA
>USBG01000061.1 GCA_900552855.1 uncultured Phascolarctobacterium sp.
ATATCCCATTCGAAAGAAGTAAGACCCCTTGAAGACGACGAGGTAGATAGGGCAGAGGTGGAAGTGCAGTAATGTATGGAGCTGACTGTTACTAATCGGTCGAGGGTTTGACCTGGAACGGTCGATCGCAAAGCAGTAGGAAGAAGGATGTTACGTGTGTGCAGTTTTGAAGGTATATACCTTCAATTAAATATAGGGGATTAGTTCAATGGTAGAGCACCGGTCTCCAAAACCGTCGATCTGGGTTCGAGTCCTAGTGCCCCTGCCACGTAAAAGCAAGCGTAGATGAAAATCTACGCTTTTTTATTTTGCTTACATTGCATAGAATTACATTATTTCCTAGGTTAAAAACTAGGATTACAAGCATCTCCGTTCCCTATTCTATCGCCATTTATACTCCATAATCTTAAACACTAATTGGCAGTTATAATAGTAGATGGTCGTCTCATATCTTTTTATAAAGCTTACTCTAAATGATTTGATATACTTATTATAAAACATAATTGAAACAAATACTGATTCGTATTATAATATGATAAGTATAATATTAAGGAGGAAGTGCTTATGTGCCAAACCCCAGATTGGTCACTTGGTGACCGCTATCTGCGTGAAAACGTTGCAGAGCTCGCCCCGTTAGTAGAGAAATACTCTCCCTGCCCTCTAAAATGCAAGGAAAAGGAAGAATATTTTGCTATACTTTTGGCCGGCATCATTGCCCAACAACTACCACCTGATGTAAGTCAGGAGCTCATGCAGAAGCTAGAAGGCCTTACAGGCAAGCCCATCACCCCTGAGGGTATCTTAAACGCCTCTCCTGAGGCCTTAAAAGCAATTGGAATTGTAGAGCAAAAGGTAAAGTATATTCAGGATTTTGCCCGCTCCGTCCAACTTGGTGATATTACCATGGACAAATTTTCCGAAATGACAGATAGCCAAATTTCTAAGCAGCTACTGCAGATTAGAGGCTTAGGTCAATGGACCATTGAAATGTTTTTGCTACTTGCTTTATGCAGAACTGATGTAGTCCCCTGCTCCGACTTTATTTTTAAGAAGGAGCTGCAACAAATGCTTAAGCTTGACTCTGTTCCTAAACGTGGTCAGATTAATAAGCTAACTGAAGGCTGGCGTCCATGGCGTTCCCTTGCCGTATGGTATATGTGGCAGCACGCCAACGAACAAAATAAGTAAAAAATTATCCCGCTCTTCCGTAAAAAGGAAAAGCGGGACTTTTTTATGTTTCACCTCTCAGTCAACTCGCTACGCTCGTTGCCAGCTCCCCTTAAAAAGGGGAGACTTTCCGTGAATAGAACTTAAGCCTCTCCTTTTAAGGAGACAAGGTGAATTGGCCTTAAGCCAAGAGAAGGCGGCCTGGGCCGGGTGGCATTGCCAAAGGCAATGACGGAAAGGTCTAAAAAGCTAGAAAACCAGCTCGGAAAATTTTTATCTCTTAAATACCTTGCCCAGTAATGGAGACAGCAGTGACAATGCAGCTGCTACTAAAAAGAATAAGCATAATGGGCGCTGGAAGAAGATATTAAAGGAGCCATCACTCATGATAAGTGAGCCAACAAAGTTTTGCTCAGCCATGCTGCCTAAAATTATACCAATGATAATTGCAGACATTGAAAAGCCAATTTTATTAAGGAAGTATCCAATAAAACCACTTACAACCATGAGATAAACATCGTTCAAGGAATTATTATAGGAATAAGTACCTACAAAGGTCATCATTACGATAATTGGTAACAAGATATGGATAGGTACATTAACAACCTTTACAAACAGTTTAATTAAAGAAAAGCCCATAAGACCCATAATCAGATTGGCCAAAAGCAAACCAATAAAAATGGCATAAACATCAGGAGCCTTTTCCACAAATAGTAAGGGGCCAGGCTGTAAGCCCTGTACCATAAGTGCACCCATCATAATAGCAGTTGCACCATCACCAGGAATACCTAATGTCAGCACAGGAATAAAAGCACCACCAGAAACAGCATTATTGCCTGCTTCAGAAGCAACAATACCCTCAGGCTCACCATTGCCAAAATTATCCTTATGCTTAGACCAACGCTTAGCCTGATCATAGGATACAAAGGAAGCAATATCACCGCCAGTACCAGGTACACAGCCTATAAAGGTACCAATTGCAGAAGAACGCACTAAGGTCATAAATACTCGCTTAATATCACCAAAGGATGGCAGTACACGGTCAATACGCATATTCTGCTCACCACGTTCATTGTGATAATAATCCTCAATACTGCTAAGCACCTGTGCAAAGGCAAATACACCAATCAGTACAGGAATAAAGGATACGCCACCAAGCAGATATGTAGTATCCAAGGTAAAACGAATGGTGCCACTCATATCGTCAATGCCTACAGTAGCCAAAAACAGACCGAATAATCCGCCCATAATGCCTTTAATAACACTGCCAGAGGAAACACTGGTAATAATGCTCAGGCCAAAGATTGCCAAAGCAAAATACTCAGGCTTGGAAAATTGTAGTGCAACCTTCGCCAGCTGAGGAGCCAAAAGAATTAAGCAAATAGTACTAAATACGCCGCCAAAGGTGCTGGCCATAGTAGATAGTCCCAACGCTCTGCCAGGCTGATGCAGCTTTGTAGCCATAGGATAACCATCCAATGTAGTAGCTACAGAAGCAGGAGTACCAGGAGTTTTTAATAAAATAGCAGAAATACTGCCGCCATAAATAGCACCACAGTAAATACCAAGAAGCATTAAAATGCCACCAATACCATGGAAGCTAAAGGCCAACGGAAACAGCAGTGCCAAGCCCATATTTACACTCAGACCAGGCATGCAACCAAAAGCAATACCAACAAGAACGCCAAAGAATAAACCCATAATATTTAAGGGGTCCATAATCATATTTAACGCACTAATAATATCTAACATTACGTGTACCCCCTACTCCAAGAAAATAGACTCTGGCATTTGCGTGTGCAGCAGCATACCAAAAACAAGATAAATAAATATAATAGTGCCAATAGTTGTCAAAACAATATACTTTTTATTGTTATAATCCATCAGCTTCATAACTGCAGGAATAAGACACGCTGCAGCAATATAAAAGCCTAAAAGATTAATCAAAATACAGAATACAACCACAAGCCCCATCATAATGTACACACGCTTATTGGCCTCTGTAGCTAAAGCCACATGCTGACTAGAAAGCTCCTCTTTATTAAAGAAGGTGTAACCAAAGAGCACAACAGCAGCACCTAGCATTAAACACCCTAGACTAAAGGGCCAAAAGCCAGGACCTGGTCCATTAACAGTAAACTCTAAAGGAAATTCAGACGCTGCTAGCATAATGCTGCCACCAATCAGCGAGCCTAAAACACCAACTATATAATTACAAACTGCCATATTATTCATCACATCAACCTCGTTAAGAAAAATCATATAACATTTCAATAAAATGCCATATTATGTATTGTATCATAAATTACAGTTTGTGTCATTATGGGCAATAAGTTTGACATTTTATACCTTGTTCTGCAGCAACCAAATTGCTTAAAGATCAAAAAACATTCAACTGCTAACTATAATTAAACGGCCTTATATTAAAATTTAACTGTAAAAAAATTCCCGCCACTTATGCGACGGGAATTTTTAATTGATACAAGTTGTCAGAGTTGGATCAATTGATTATTAGATTGTGATTATTTCTTTTCTACAAGCTTCAGAGGTGCAGAAACTTTTGCTTCAACCTTTTCGCCTTTAGCAGCTTTAACAGCTACTTCCAGACCTTGTTGGCCCATTACGTCAGGTTGTTGAGCGATGGTTGCGGACATGGTGCCGTCTTGAACAGCTTTTACGCCGTCTTCGGTGCCGTCAAAACCAACGATCATGATTTCTTTGTTAGCGGATTTAGCAGCTTGGATAGCACCCAGAGCCATTTCGTCGTTATGAGCGAAGATAGCTTTGATGCCGTCGTTAGCTTGCAGCAGGTTTTCAGCAACGGTCAGACCTTGGCTACGGTCGAAGTTAGCAGATTGTTTAGCAACAACATTCAGCTTTTGGTCAGCAATTTTGTGGAAGCCTTCGCCACGTTCACGAGTAGCGGAAGCACCGGGGATACCTTCCAGCTCAGCTACAGCTACTTTTTCACCCATTTTTTTCAGGATGTATTCAGCAGCCATTTCGCCGCCCTTTACGTTATCAGAAGCAACTAAGGAAGCAACCTTACCTTCGTCAGCACTGCGGTCCAGACAAACCACAGGAATGTTAGCTTTGTTAGCAGCCTTAACAGAGGTAGAGATTGCAGCAGAGTCAACAGGGTTTACCAGCAGTACGCTGATGTTTTGTTGCAGCAGGTCAGCTACGTCATTTGCTTGTTTAGCAGGATCGTTTTGTGCGTCAACAACCTTAACGGTTACGCCCAGTTCCTTAGCTTTAGCATCAACGCCTTGAGCCAGGGTTACGAAGAAGGGGTTATTTTGAGTAGAAACAGAGAAGCCAACAACGATGTTCTTAGAATCAGCCGGTTTAGCTTCTTTCTTTTCATCACTGCCGCAGCCAACCATCAGCATAGCCATGGTGAACATGCAAATCAGCATCATAAAAAGTTTTTTCATGAGTAGTATCTCCTTTTAATTTTTTAATTTGCTTTGACAACTTGCAAGATAAACTAATTAATTAAGATTTTTTGCGGTCCATCAAAACTGCCAGCAAAATTACAATACCCTTTACTACCTGTTGGTAGAAGCTGGATACGTTAAGAATATTCAGACCATTATTCAAGGTACCAATGATGAGTGCACCAATGAGGGTACCAACAATACGACCTTTACCACCGGAAAGACTAGTACCACCCAGTACTACAGCAGCGATGGCGTCTAGCTCATAACCAGTACCTGCAGTAGGCTGAGCACTGTTCAAACGGCTTGTAATAATAGCACCTGCCATACCGCACAGCATACCAGTAATAGTATAAGCAAACATCTTAATACGATTGATTTTGATGCCTGCTATAAAGGATACCTTTTCGTTACCACCTACAGCATAGGTTTTGCGCCCTAAGGTAGTGTGATGCAGTACGAAGTAGAGAATGTCGAACATGATAATCATCATTACTGCCGGCACAGGTACTCCTAAGAGATAGCCTTGGCCAAAGCTATGGAACAATTCATCATCAGTAAGGCCACTGATAGGATTACCATTGGTATAAACAAGCGTAGCACCACGGAAAATGGTCATAGTTGCCAAGGTAGCAATAAAGGGAGCAACCTTACCTTGAGTAACAATCAAGCCATTTACTGCACCAAGAGCTGCACCGATAAGGCAAGCCAGCACGATGGCAAAAATAGGATCCAAGCCACCCTTAATCATGCTACCCATAATAGCACTGGATAAGGCTAGAATACTACCAACTGACAGGTCAATACCGCCTGTAAGAATTACAAAGGTCATACCAAAGGAAATAAGTGCGTTAATAGATACCTGACGGAACAGGTTCTTAATATTACCAGGATCAACAAAGCTGCTGTTGAGACAGGTAATGACTACAAAAAGGAGCACCAGGCCAATTATGGAGCCTGATTTCTTTAAAAGTGCTTTCAAATCCATTATTTTTGTCCTCCTGTTGCTAAGGTCATGATTTTTTCTTGAGTTGCTTCATCATGGAGCAGTTCACCGGCAATGTGTCCCTCATGAACAACCACAATACGGTCGCTCATTCCCAAAACCTCCGGCAGCTCAGAGGATACCATAATAATGGATACTCCGTTGGCTGTGAGCTCATTCATAAGCTCATAAATATCACGCTTTGCACCTACATCGATACCACGAGTAGGCTCGTCCATAATAATAATATCAGGCTGTTTGCCTACCCATTTAGCAATTACTACCTTTTGCTGATTACCGCCAGATAAAGCACCAACCTCAAGGTCTAGGCTATGTGCCTTAACACCAAGCTTGGAGGCCATTTCCTCAGCAAAGCCATTTACCTGCTTAAAATCAATTACACCCTTACTAGCAAAGTTATCCACGCTAGGAAGTGCAATATTACGCATAATAGAAAAGTCCAGAATCAAGCCTTCAGACTTACGATTTTCAGTTACAAAGCCAATACCTGCTGCTATAGCATCTTCAGGCTTACTAATTTTAATAGACTTACCATTAAGTATTATTTCGCCAGCCTTGCATTTATCAACGCCAAAGATAGCACGCATAATTTCGGTACGTCCACTGCCCATTAGTCCGGCAAAGCCAAGAATTTCACCCTTACGCAGCTTAAAGCCAACGTTCTTGAAAGTGCCTGGCTGGTCAAAGCCCTTTACCTCCATTACTACTTCACCAGGCTTATTACGGCGTTCAGGATAAAATTCAGTAATAGAGCGGCCAACCATATCCTTGACAATATCGGTCATATTATATTCGTCTACGGTTTTGGTGTTAACAGAAACGCCATCACGCATAACAGTAATAACGTCGCAGTTATTAAATACCTCCTCCATACGGTGGGAAATATAAACCATAGCCACTCCACGTTCCTTCAAGGTACGCATAACCTCAAACAGCTTATCTGTTTCTCTATCAGTCAACGCAGCAGTAGGCTCGTCCATGATAACAACCTTGGCATCAAGAAGAAGATTGCGGACAATTTCTGTCATTTGCTGCTGACCAACGGAACACTCACCCGCCTCAGCATCTAAGGGCAGCTCTATTTGAATTTCCTTACATTTTTCCTCTGCGATACGACGCATTTTCTTATAATCTAACACGCCAAAGCTGTTAGTTACAGGATGCATCATAAACAGGTTCTCTAAAATGCTCAGATTAGGCCAAATATTTAATTCCTGATGGATAAAGGCAATGCCTGCTTCCTCTGCCTGCAAAGGATTTTTATAGCTAACCTCTTGACCATCAACAAAGATTTGTCCCTTATCCTGCTTATGCAAACCAGTAAGAATATTCATTAGTGTAGATTTACCTGCACCATTTTCGCCCATAAGAGCGTGAACCTTACCACTGGTAAGCTTTAAATTTACACCCTTCAGCACCTCATTTGTACCAAAGGCTTTATGGATATTTCTTAATTCAACCTCCATAGCAATACTCCTTACTATTAAAAGAATACGTTGCTATGCAAAACAACATTGGCATAGGGAGTAATTTCGCCAGTACGGATTACACATTTAGCATTTTTAGTTGCTTCCTTAAAGGCCTCATGGTTTTCATCAATAATCCATTGTTCCTCAGTAAACAGCTCATGCATAGCCTGCCAAACAGCAGGATTCTTCTCTTCCATTTCAGCGGCAATTTCTACCTTTTCAATTACCATATTCTTAGCAACCTCTTCTAATACCTCCATAAAGGAAGGAGTTCCAGGCTTTAAGGCTAAGTCAATTTTTGGTACCCCAGCAGGCACAGGCAGGCCACAGTCACCAATAACAATAGTGTCAGTATGACCTAAATCAGCTAAAACCTTGGCAATGGCACTATTTAACATTCCACCCTTTTGCATTACTTAAGCATCTCCTCTACTTCATCTAAATAAGGCATACCGCTTTGAGCGCCTAGCTTTTGTACAGAAAGTGCAGCTGCTGCGTTAGCAAAACGAATGCTGTCTGCCATGCTTTTACCATTAGCACGTGCTACTGCAAAGGCGCCATTAAAGGTATCGCCAGCACCAGTAGTGTCAACAGGTTGTACTTTAAAGGCAGGAACCTTGCATACCAATTCATTTTCTCCATAAGCAACACCCTTGCTGCCCAGAGTCATAATTACCTTACCTGCATTTTGCAGCAGGATATCATCACTGCTCTTATCTTTAAAAAGAATAGCAGCCTCATGCTCATTAGGAGTAAGATAGGTTACCTTTTCTAGCAGCTCTGTCGGAACAGGAGCAACAGGAGCAGGATTCAACAGCACAGGCACGCCAGCTGCCGCACATTTTTCGATAACATAGGCATTGGTTGCAGCTGGAATTTCATGCTGCAGAAGCACCATATCAGCCTTCTTAATATCATCCCATGCTTCTTCAATAAGTTCCGGAGAAACCAAATCGTTTGCTGCTTTAATAACGATAATGGTATTATCGTCCTCAGCTACAGTAATATGTGCAGTACCGCTGTTTTCACCAGGCAGCACCTTCACATAGCGTGCATCAATATTGTTTTTTTTCAAAGTTTTTTGCACAATCTGACCATAAACATCGTCACCAATGCAACCAACCATCATTACCTCTGCACCTAAACGTGCTGCTGCAACTGCTTGGTTGGCACCCTTACCACCAGGATTAATAGTCAGGCGGTTACCGAAGATTGTTTCACCAGGCTTTGCCCAACGGTCACATTCCACGGTAATATCAATATTACAGCTGCCAATTACAATTATTTTTGCCATAACAAAAACCTCTTATTACAAAAATTTATACTTGGTTAAAGAATCTACTCAAACTACCTTTTGCAAAAGCTTTGCATATTCATCAGTAATTACACTCGGTTCAAGCAGCTCTTTTAAAAAGCGCATCTGCTTGCGACTAGTTTTAGGCTTTGTCTCATTCCAATAAACAATGGAAAGCTGTACCAAAAGGCGCATCCGCACCCTGCCCTTTACATTGCCATTTTGCTGATATTGCAGCATTGCATACCAGCTTTGAAAAACCTCTAGCTCATCCTGCATAAGAACTCTGGAAATATTGGAAACAACACTGCGAACATTACGCAAAGCAAGCAAAAAATATTTTATCTGCTCCGTCTCAGATGTACATTTGCCAATTGATTTATCTAGAAAATAAGCATATAAAAGCTGTAGCTCCTTATAGGCAGCTACAGCTTTTTCCAGACCATCCCACTGACAGTACATCACGAAATTCATCTGCAGGTGCAGGAGCACGAGATCATAAAGCTTGAGATTCCTTTTACGTAATAATGC
>USBG01000062.1 GCA_900552855.1 uncultured Phascolarctobacterium sp.
TAATGTAGATGCCATTACGCTCTGTGTAGATGTAAGGAGCCATTTTAGGGTTCCAACGACGGGTTTGGTGACCAAAATGTACACCAGCTTCAAGTAATTGTTTCATAGAAATAATAGCCATTTTTGAATTCCTCCTGTTTTTTCCTCCGCAGAGTTCGGCTTAAGTCCTTACTGCACGGCTAGTACAGACAGTGGACAAATTCCTCTGCGTGTGTATTTTTACACTTGAAGTATTATATCACAACTTTTGTCAAGATACAAGAAATTTTTCATATATTTTGTACAGATTGGAACAAAAAGCCTAGAAAAGAAAAAGGCTACAACCAGCAGTAGCCTTAATCCTTATAAGCCTGCCTAAACTTGCCTCCTAGCAAATTTAGTTAAGTAACGAACAGATCTAGCCCCCTGTTCATTGCATTAAGTCATAACATAAATTTCATAAAAGCACCAAGTAATATTACCCAAAAAATAAAATAAAGCAAACCTAGAACCTTTGACCTTAAATGATTATGCCATCACAATGGTCTATTTCGTGCTGAATAATCTGTGCAGGAAAATCCGTAAAGGTTTGACGCTGCTTTTTAAAGCTCATATCCTGATACTCTACTACAATCTTTTGAAAACGTGTTGTCATGCGCTCACCTTCCAATGACAGGCAACCTTCTTCAGTAACGTATTTGCCAGATTTTTTCACAATAACAGGATTGAACATTGCCACGTTTACAGGTCCTAAATTGATAGCAATAATACGTTTACGCACACCAATCATGTTAGCCGCCAAGCCTACACAGCGATCAGAATAAGCATTAAGTGTATCTAACAAATCCTGCGCCACATGCATATCCATAAAGGTTGCGGCATCACTTATTTGTGCTAAAAAATTTTCATCATGTACGATTTCTCTAATCATTTTTTCACTCCTCAGCCAATAGCAAATCAAGAATATTTTAATACTATTATAGCAAAAAGTGCGCAATATTTTGAGCATTTCACCTCATTTTATCAAAAGTGTTCAATTAATTGAGTGCTTCCATACTTATAAAAATAGGAAGCCATCCAATCAGACAGCTTCCTATTTCAACATTGTTTATTAGTATTTATATGCTTTTGCAGCGCAGTCCAAGTCTTTTCCATATTACTCAAACAATAAGCGTTTGGGTATTTCACAATATTTCTCGGGAAATATCGTTAGAAAAGCTCGATTTGATTTTTCTCAGGTAAATCTCCTAGGGCACCCATTTCTGCCAGCTTTTCTATTACACCCTTACCTATACCGGAACGCATACGCAAGTCCTCTTGGGAAATGAAGGGGTTGTTCTTATCTCTGACAGCAGCAATGGCCTTAGCCGCACTTTCACCTACACCACTAAGAGCTGCAAGAGGCGGACGCAAGCCTTTTTCAGTAACTTTAAACTTAATAGGATCGGACTCATATATATCCATTTTATCAAAGCAAAAGCCACGCTCCATCATTTCGTTTACTAGCTCCAAATAAGTTACAGTAGACTTATCCAGATTGCTGGCCTTGAAACCCTGTTGATAAACACTCTTGATAAAGTTCTTTACATAGGTCAACCCCTTAGAAACATGTGTATAATCAAAGTCCTTAGCCCTTACTGTAAAGTAGGCAGCATAAAATTCCTTAGGATAATGCACCTTACAATAGGCAATACGGTATGCCATAAGTACATATGCTACAGCATGGGCCTTAGGAAACAGATACTGCACTCTTTCACAGGAGGTCATATACCATTCTGGAATATTGGCAGCCTGCATAGCCTCACGCATCTTAGGCTCTAAGCCTTTTTTAGCAGCCTTGCCCTTACGCACATACTCCATAGTCTTAAACGCCAAACTGGGGTCAACGCCTTTAGCAATAAGATTGGTCATTATATCGTCGCGGGTAGAAATGGTTTCCTTTACAGGCTTACCCTCTTTAATTAAATCCTGTGCATTATTCAGCCATACATCAGTACCATGTGAATAGCCGGATACACGTACAACCTCACTAAAGTTTTTCGGCTGTACGTCCTTAATCATCTGACGTACAAAGTTTGTACCACACTCAGGAATACCAAAGGTACCTACCTCACTATTAATCTGCTCAGGCGTTACTCCTAAGGAAGACGTGTCTTGGAAGATACGCATGGTTTCCTCATCTCCTACAGGTATACGCTTAGGATCAAAGTTAGGATCAACATGCTCCTGCATATATTTTTCCAGCATTTTTAAAACCATAGGATCATCGTGACCCAGAATATCCAGCTTAACCAAGCGGTCATTAATGCTGTGATAATCGTAGTGAGTAGTAACAGTATCTGCATCCTTATCATCTGCAGGACGGTTCATAGGAGTAATATAATGAATATCCATATTACGAGGTACAACCATGATACCACCAGGATGCTGACCTGTGGTACGTTTAATTCCTGCCAAGCCCTGCATTAGCGCCGCCGTATGAGCAGGATGAACGTGCAGTCCTCTATCCTCGTAATATTTACGAATATAGCCTACTGCAGTTTTATTAGCAACAGTAGAAATAGTACCTGCACGGCATACATTATCGCGACCAAACAGCTCCTCTGTGTACTTATGAGCTACAGATTGGTCGGACATAGCGCTAGGGTCATCAGGATCAATGCCACCAGAGAAGTTAAGATCGATATCAGGAACCTTATCGCCATGGAAGCCTAAGAATACAGCAAACGGTATGTCATGGCCATCACGCAGCATGCGTGCACCACACACGGGGCAATCCTTAACAGGCAAGTCAAAGCCAGAATCAACCTCGTTATTGTAGAAAAACTCACTATGACGACATTCAGGACAACGATAGTGAGGCTTTAAGGCGTTAACCTCCGTAATCTCTAGCATAGTTGCAACAAAGGACGAGCCTACGGAACCACGAGAGCCTACCAGATAGCCTCTGTCCAAAGAGTGCTTAACTAGCTTATGAGCAATATAGTACAATACGGAGAAGCCGTGACCTATAATAGCGTCCAGCTCCATCTTCAAGCGGTCCTCAACAATTTGTGGCAGCTTATCACCGTACCATTTGTGCGCCATGTCATAGGACAAATCACGTACAGCCTCTTCGGCACCAGGAATAAAGGGAGAATACAGCTGATCACGATCAGGTACGGGCTTGATTTTATCAATCATGTCCGCAATTTTATTTGTATTGGTAACGCAAACCTCATAGGCCACGTCTTCACCAAGATAATCAAATTCTGCCAGCATTTCCTCAGTAGTACGCAGATACAAAGGCGGCTGATTATCAGCATCCTTATAATTTTGTACACCTTGCAGAATTGCACGCAGCTTAGCATCCTCAGGATTGAGGAAATGGACGTCACAGGTAGCAACGGTCAGCTTACCTAGGCGTTTGCCAAGCTCATAAATACGCTTATTAAACTCCTTAAGCTGCTCAACAGTATAACCCTGCTCACGAACCAGGAACATATTATTACCAACAGGCTGAATTTCCAAATAATCATAGAAAGACGCAATTTGCTCCAGCTCCTTGTCACTAGCTCCTGCCAGCATGGCACGGAACAGCTCACCTGCCTCGCAGGCAGAGCCTAATAATAGTCCTGCACGGTGCTCCTCTATTACCTTACGGGGTAACAAAGGACGCTTATTGAGATAACGCATATGGCTGATGGTAACCAGCTTGTAGAGGTTACGCAAACCAGTTTCATTTTGTGCCAAAATAATAATATGGTTGCTCTTGATTTTTGGAGCACGATTAGGCTTAGATTGATCACCAATCTCCTGCTCAATGTCATCCTTAAAACGACTGTCACTGATCAGATAGCCCTCCATACCAAATATTAGCTTTAAATCACTGCCCTCTGCTGCATCAAAGCAGAAGGGAAAGGCCTGCACAACACCATGGTCAGTAATTGCCAGAGCCTTATGCCCCCATTTAATAGCCTGCTTAACCAGGTCCTCCATAGGAGTAAGACCATCCATCTTACTCATCTTAGTATGGCAATGCAGCTCTACGCGCTTCACCTCTGCCTTATCAGTGCGCTCCTCTTCTGCAGCATCAGCTTTCATAATGCCATATGGACGCATTACAAATTCATCAAACTCAAATTTATCAGGCTCCACATCGCCCTGAATACGCAGTCGCATGCCAGGCTTAAAGAGTCCCTTAAACTCATTGCAATCCTTGCGGGGGTCCTTGCCATCTCTATCGTCAAAGCGCAGCTTAACATAAATGCCATTACTACCATCACTAATGCCAAACATCAGCATAATAGCACCAGAGCGTAGCTCACGCTCATTAAAAGCAGTCAAATTACTGTCCTTATCCATAATCTTGACAAACTCGCCCTCGATAACAATTCGTCTTTCCTCTTCAACAATACTGTCAATAGGACGCACCTTGCCTGTAATCTTGCGCCCCCACAAAAGGTCACTCCCCTTTTTGTTGCCGTACAGATTACGATAAGCCTCTTCAAAATCATTATTCTCTAAGGACACACAGCTAGGAATTGGCGGCTCTGTAGCACCAATCTCCATATCTATAGGCTCTGGTGGCAGAGGAATATCGTCAGGCAATGGCACACCGCTACAATCTGTAGCCACAAACTGCTCTGCATAATTATCGGAAGCATTAGCTGACAAATCACATTTACTGCCATCACCATCACAAATAAGGTCTATATTATTTAATGAAAAGACATTTTTCAGCTTGGCGGCTATTTTAGGAAGCAAGCCTGGCTGGAAGCGAGCAGCGCTTTCAAAATGAACCTCCCACTCGTTGGATACCTCGTCAATACAAATTTGGGTAATTTGTATCAGCTGCAGCTGAGCCTTTTCCACGTAGGAAAAGCTCTCGTCTGCTAGAAACCTATGAGCCATATCCTTATCCGGCACAATGCAATATCTAGCTTGCATGTTGATATCCTTTCAAAATACATAATACCTACAAGGACGCAGACTGAAACCAGCTGCGTCCCCATAATTAAGTAATAAATTATATAATTAAGCTATTTGGCATTTTCCAGACCAATGACACCATCAATCTCCTGCAGCTTACTTACAAGCTCAGCAGGCTCAATGCCCTTTTCTATTTTAAGATAAAGCTCCAAGCTCAGCTGACCACTTTCCTTGTCACTTTTAACATTCATGGATTTAACCTGAATACCATTAGCTGACAAAAAGCTTGTTATATCAGTAATAACACGTGGTCTGTTTTTAGCTATAACTCTTACGAAACGACGGTCACTGCGTTTTGTTCCAGCAAAACGCTTTTCCCAACTATGAAATGTAACAAGAGTTAGCATAGTAATGGCAGTTGCCACAGTACTTAAAAAATACATACCGCTGCCTACTGCAAGACCAATAGCCGATACAATCCACAAACTGGCAGCAGTAGTCAGGCCCTTGATAGTAAGGCCCTCGTGCAGAATGGTGCCTGCACCTAAAAAGCCAATACCACTAACAACCTGTGCCGCAATACGTGTAGAGTCACGTCTTTGACCAAAATCCTCAGTGGGAGAATTGGCAGCGCCATAAACATCGTCTAAGCCATACATTGACACCAGCATAAATAAAGCAGAGCCTACGCAAACAAGTATGTGTGTACGAAAGCCAGCCGGTCTATCACCGCTGCCACGCTCCATGCCCACAATACCACCTAAAATTGCAGCTACAATTAGACGCAGCACCATCATTACTTCTTTACTGTGCATCCATGAGGTATCCACGATTATCCCACCTTACATAGCAAATTTCTTTTACAGCTTGGTCAGCATCTCCTTAATAGTTGCTACATAGTCGCTGTCCAGGGGCAGCATTACTACTTCGCCAGTTCTACGAACCTTAACCTCAATCTGACCTTCTTTAATAGTCTTAGGACCACATACAACACGCAGAGGATAGCCAATTAAATCTGCGTCTTTAAATTTAACGCCAGGGCGATCGTTACGGTCGTCAATTACGGTTTCAACGCCAGCCTTGCACAGGTTAGCATAAATCTCTTCTGCTTTAGCAGTAGATTCTTCGTCCTTAGTGTTAACAGGAACAACTAAAACTTCGTAGGGAGCAATGGATACAGGCCAGATCATACCGTCCTTATCATTGTTTTGCTCGATAGCTGCAGCCATAGTACGGCTTACGCCTACGCCATAGCAGCCCATAACCATAGGTCTTTCCTTACCATTTTCATCCAGGAAGGTGCATTTCATAGCTTCGCTGTATTTGGTGAACAGCTTAAATACTTGGCCAACCTCAATACCACGAGCCTTAGCTACCTTACCACCGCAGTGGGGGCAGGGGTCGCCCTCTTGAATCAGGCGGATATCAGCAACATAGGTAGGAGTAAAGTCGCGACCAGGATTTACGTTAACCAGATGGAAGCCTTCTTTGTTAGCACCACAGCAGAAGTTGTGCATTTTCATAACGGTGCTGTCAACTATAACGATGGTCTTTTCAGGATCAATGCCAACAGGACCCATATAGCCGCCGCAGGTACCAGCTTCAACCAACAGGCTTTCATCAGCCATTTCAACTTCGTTAACACAAATAGTGTTGACTACTTTAACTTCGTTTACTTCGTGGTCACCACGAACAAAGCAAAGAACCAGGCCTTTTTCGCTGTTAAAAGCAACAGCCTTAACAGATTTATCCATAGGCATATTCAGGAAGGCACAAACATCTGCAATAGTTTTGCAGTTAGGAGTTTCTACCTCTGCCAGTTCTTTAGCGTCCTCAGCTGGAGCTTCAATAACATGGAGCTCTGCCTTTTCTACGTTAGCAGCGTAATCGCATTCGCTGCAATATACGATTTCAGCTTCGCCACTTTCAGCAATAACCATAAATTCATGGCTACCGCTGCCACCAATAGCACCACTGTCTGCTTCTACAGGGCGGAAGTTCAGACCGCAGCGAGTGAAGATACGGGTATAAGCATCATACATAGTTTTGTAGGAAACATCCAAGCCAGCTTCATCACGGTCAAAGGAATAACCATCCTTCATGATAAAGTCACGGCTACGCATCAGGCCAAAGCGAGGACGACGCTCGTCACGGAATTTATCTTGAATTTGGTACAGGTTCAAAGGCAGCTGACGATAAGAGCGTACATCACTCTTAACCAAGGTAGTAACCATTTCTTCATGGGTAGGACCAAGGCAGTATTCACGGTTATGACGGTCCTTAACACGGATCATCTCAGCACCGTAAGCGCCCCAACGACCGCTCTCCTGCCAAATTTCAGCAGGCTGCATAATGGGCATCATGATTTCCTGTGCGCCAGAAGCGTCCATTTCCTCACGAACAATGTTTTCAATCTTCTTCAGTACGCGCCAAGCCAGAGGCAGGTAGCTGTACATACCACCAGTGGATTTACGCATAAAGCCTGCACGCAGCAGTAATTGATGGCTTACTACCTCAGCCTCTGCCGGAACCTCACGCAGAGTGGGGGAATACATTTTAGAAACTCTCATTTATTTAACCTTCCTCTCCATTAATATATGGTTAATTTCTTCAAATAACTCATCTACAATTTTATCCTCAGGAACCTTGCGCAGAATCTCGCCCTTGCGGAAGATAAGACCCTCGCCAATACCTCCTGCAATGCCTACATCTGCCTCTCTAGCCTCGCCAGGTCCGTTTACTACACAGCCCATAACTGCAACTGTAATAGGCTCAGTAACGCTCTCTAGGCGACGCTCCACCTCTAAAGCCAGCTTCTCCAGATTAATACGGGTACGGCCGCAGGTGGGACAGGAAATAAGTGTAGGACCATGCTGACGCAGTCCCAAAGCCTTAAGGATATCATAAGCCACCTTAACCTCATTTACAGGGTCACCAGTTAAGCTAACACGAATAGTATCGCCAATACCTTCAGCTAAAAGTGCACCAATACCTACAGCAGATTTTATTATACCACTGTTAACAGTGCCCGCCTCAGTAATACCCACATGCAGCGGATAATCACATTGGGACGCCATTAATCTATAGGCAGCTAAGGTCAAGGGCACATCATGTGCCTTTAAAGAAATCTTGATATTACGATAATCCATTTCCTCAAGGATATGAATATGACGCCATGCAGCCTCTACTAATGCCTCAGCAGTAGGGTGACCATACTTTTCCAGCAGGTCCTTTGGCAAACTGCCTGCATTAACACCTATGCGAATAGGAACATTGCGCTTTTTTGCTTCCTCAACAACGGCAGCAACCTTATCAGGACCACCAATATTGCCAGGGTTAAGACGCAAACCATGTACGCCTGCCTCCAAAGCGGCCAAGGCCAGCTTATAATCGAAGTGAATATCCGCAATAACAGGAATAGGGCTTTCCTTACAGATAGTCTTTAAGCCTTCAGCAGCAGCAGCGTCAGGAACAGCGCAGCGAATAATATCACAGCCTGCATCTGCCAAACGACGAATCTGTGCTAAAGTAGCCTCCACATCATCAGTGTGGGTATTAGTCATGGACTGAACGGCAATAGGAGCATTGCTGCCAATCGCAACACCGCCAACATCCAGCTGACGAGTTTTTCTACGTTCCATCTTTTATTTCACCTCTTAACGTGTAATATCCTTAAAGGTTGAAAAGATAGTAAGTGCCAGGATAAGGCAAATACCAACCATTTGAATATTGTTCATAGCCTTAGGGCCTAAGGGTTTACCACGCAATGCCTCCAAGGTCAACAAAATGAAGTGGCCGCCATCCAGTGCTGGAAGAGGCAGTAGGTTGATTACACCCAGGTTAATGCTCAAAAAGGCTACAAAGTTAATCAAAGGCAGTACGCCC
>USBG01000063.1 GCA_900552855.1 uncultured Phascolarctobacterium sp.
ACGCTCTCCCAGCTGAGCTAAGCTCCCGATTTGGTGATCCAGGAGGGATTCGAACCCCCGACCCACGGCTTAGAAGGCCGTTGCTCTATCCGACTGAGCTACTGAACCACATTTGTAATTGTAAATGGAGCGGGCGATGGGAATCGAACCCACAACATCAGCTTGGAAGGCTGAGGTTTTACCACTAAACTACACCCGCAAAAATTTGGTCGGAGTGGCAGGATTCGAACCTGCGACACCCTGCTCCCAAGGCAGGTGCGCTACCAAACTGCGCTACACCCCGAATACAAAGGGTATTATACACGATTCTAAAGTATAAGTCAAGAACAATATTATAAAAAATTTAATATTTATCTATTTCTGTTCTTTAGGAGTCCCAGCGCAAGTACAAGATCCTCCATAGAAATTTTATTATCGTGTTTTTCCTCTTGCTTCTCATCAGAAAGCAGCTCCATAAAGTCGCATCCAAGAGCCTTCTTTATCAAAAAGAGATTTTCCATAGTAACTATGGTTTTACCATTTTCGATATTACTAATATGTGCTTTAGAAATCCCAATGGCATCTGCAAGTTCAGTTTGAGTCATATTTTTGCGTAATCTAACAAGCTTTATTCTATAGCCAACACGGCACAATTCTTCTCTATCAATTTCAACAACTGCAAGTTTCTCCATTGTAAATCTCCTATTCAAAGTATTTGTTCTAAATTTAGCAAATTAATTTTATCACACATTTTTAGAATTAACAAGCATTTACAAATGTAAAATTTTGTAGTTATCAAATTTAACCGTTATGACACTAATATACCTTATTTCCTAGGTTATTTGTATTATATTATGACATGAAAATAAATTATTAGTTTCCCAAGCAGTATAACAAATTCATAAAGAATCCGCTCTATCTCAGTATACATTGTAACAATATTTATTTTACTGATGAATGATTGATGACTATCACAAATATCAAGTAACTCCACTATGATATTTTGCTATTGTATATAAAATGTAGTAGGCTATGCTGATGAATAACACTATCAATTCAGTATATACTATATATCTCATTCGTCTTTTTAACCTTACCGTTTTATATACATAAAAAATACGTGTATACATTTTAGTGAAATATTGTGCTACCCCCATCACCTATGTTACAATAATTCCATGAGTTAACGCTTCGGCGTATATGTCTTAATTTAATTTGAAATGGGGTAAAAGAAATGTTAGAATTTTTGACTACTGTTAACTCCTTTGTATGGGGTCCACCCCTGATGGCCCTCTTGCTCGGAACTGGCATCCTCCTTACTATTCGCTTAGGATTATTACAAATTTTAAAGCTTCCCAAAGCTTTAAGCCTAATTTTTACAGCCCGTAATGCAGGTAATGGTGATGTTAATAGCTTCCAAGCATTATGTACCGCTTTAGCTGCAACCGTAGGTACTGGTAATATCGTAGGTGTAGCAACTGCTATTAAGCTTGGCGGTCCTGGTGCACTCTTTTGGATGTGGGTTGCTGCCTTCTTCGGCATGGCCACAAAATATGCAGAAGGTGTTTTGGCTGTTAAGTATCGTGTAGTTGATGCTCATGGCAACATCTCCGGTGGTCCTATGTACTACATTGAAAATGGTTTAGGCAAAGCCTACAAGCCTCTGGCAGTTATGTTTGCAGTATTCACCATTCTCACTGCTTGCCTTGGCTCTGGTACCTTTACTCAGGTAAATGCAATTACCTCTATTACTGAGGTTTCCTTAGGTGTTCCTGTGCTGTGGACTGCGGGTATCCTTACTGTACTGGTTGGTATCATCACCATTGGTGGTCTGCAATCCATCGCTAGTGTTGCCAGCAAGGTAGTTCCCTTCATGGCTGTTCTTTATGTAATCACTACTGTGTCTGTTTTAGTTTACTATGCAGCAGAAATTCCAGCAGCAGTTTCCTTAATCATTGACAGTGCCTTTAATACTACCGCAGCAAGTGGTGGCTTCTTAGGTGCAACTATGATGCTGGCTATGCGTTCCGGTGTTGCACGTGGCATTTTCTCCAACGAAGCTGGTCTTGGCAGTGCTCCTATCGTAGCAGCTGCAGCAAAAACTAAATGGCCCACAGAACAAGGCCTTATCTCCATGACAGGTACATTTATTGATACTATCATCATTTGTACTATGACTGGTCTTACCTTGGTTGTAAGTGGCGTATGGTGCGGTGATTTGAACGGTGCTGCAATGACTGAAAGTGCCTTCTCCTCCGCCTTCCCCATGCTTGCTAAGTACATTCTTTGCGTTGGCCTGGTTCTCTTCGCCTTCACTACCATCATCGGTTGGAACTACTATGGTGAACGTTGTGTAGAATATCTCTTTGGCGTAAAGGCAATCAAACCTTATCGTTATATCTACATCCTGTTGGTTGGTAGCGGTGCATTCCTGAAACTTGAGCTTATCTGGATTATTGCAGATATTGTAAATGGCTTGATGGCACTTCCTAACCTTATCGCTCTTATCGGTTTAAGCGGCGTTGTTGTAGCTGAAACCAAAGCATACTTTGCATATTGGGAAAAGGTTCGCTCTAGAAAAAAACAAATCAAAGCGGCAGCCCAAGAAGCAAGTATTGCAGAAGCATAATTATCATATCGTTATTACAGAAGCTGTCAGCAAAACTGATAGCTTCTTTTTTATACATTTTTCCTTAATACAAATATTACTTTCATATCCAAAGCAAATGTATATATTCATTCAAAATATATCAAGAAGCATAATTATAAGGTTAATAATGGACAAAAGTGTAATATTTTTGTGTTTTGCATTGCTAAAGTCCTTTAAATGTGATATTATATCTTAAGGAAAAGTTCCACACTTTTCTCAACCCCCTAGTCATACAACATCCCACATTAATGTATGACCTTTCAACCCACAAAGAAATAGCCCGTGTCGTTGCCCCCCCTTCGACACGGGCTGTTTCTTTTTATTTTATAAATATATGCCAATTATATTATATATATAAAACAGTCCGTGTAGCTTTTATAGCCTAAGCACGGACTGTTTCTTTTTATAATATGCACTTCTTAACGGAATTCTACCTTTAAGTGTTGACGTTCTGGCATACGTTTGAATTTATATTTAGGATAACCAACCATCAAGGCACCTACAAGATTATGCTTTTTAGGAACACCAACAAGGTCTAAAAGAGGTTGGTAGCCAGCAATACCACAGGACTGGATAAAACCTGCAATAGTGGTACCTAAGCCTATGGTAGGTGCAAAAAGCTCTGCATAAGCCCAGCTTTGCTCACAGTTGCTAACACCTGTAATATTAAGACGTCTCGCTGTAGCAAAAATTAAGCATGGTGCATGCCTTGCAATAATATCCTGACCACGTTCACGATAAGCACGCAAAACAGTCATAAAATAACGCTTATTTTCAGTACCAGCCTCTATCTCTGCTTCCATCCAGTCAGCAACAGTATCAGCTATAGCGCTAATTGTTTCCTTGTCACGAATGACAATATAATACATACCCTGAGAGTTGCCTGCTGTAGGTGCGTAACGGCACACATCCAGCATTCTAGTGATTTCTTCTTCAGTCGGAGCTGCGTCCTTGAAAATACGTACACTGCGACGCATACGCAAAAACTCGTAAGCAGTTTCGGCATCAAGAGTTGGCATTGTGACAGGTCTTTGCTCAGATAAAGGAGTGTATTTATTATCTAAAGCACCAACCGGACAGATAGCTACACATTGACCACAGCTCATGCAGCCTCTATCAAAATTACATTCCGGACCATTTTCTCCCATGGACAGAATGCAAGAGGGACAGCACTCCACGCAAATACCGCAGTGGAGGCACTTGCTTTGATCGACTGTTAATAAATCCATAATAACACCTCAGTCTTCAAATTGAATGTATTCGAGACCTTTAAAGTCAGCAATGAAACGAGCGTTTTTAGCGGCAGTACCATAGTTGGTCTTATCCTTAACCTCTACAGCCTTTGCGTTAGCTAAACCAATATATGCACAGGCAGTTTGTGCTTCAAACTGCTTAGCATGCTGTAAAACTATAGCTTTAGTTTTATCACTGATGCTACCCTTTTCAGGATACATTGCAGAAGCAGCTAAAATAAAGGTTACTGCCTCACCCTGCTTTACAACCATACTTGGCAGCGCATCCTTTTCCTTTTGAGCAACAAGAATTTCAAAGCCCTTACTTTCCAACCAGTTAGCTAAAATTTCCAGGCCAGCTTCATGAAGCTCCTGCTCATTCATCAAAACTTCTTCCATATTTAATTCTCCTTATTCTTCGCCTAGAACAAGAACCTCAGGCTCAAGCTGCACACCATGAGCTGAAAAAACCTTATCCTGTACGTCCTTAATCAGCTGCAGCACATCAGCAGCAGTTGCACCACCAACGTTAACTACAAAGCCTGCATGCTTTTCAGATACCTGTGCTCCACCAACAGTATACCCCTTCAAGCCTGTTTGCTCAATAAGGGTTCCTGCAAAATAGCCCACAGGGCGCTTAAACATACTGCCTGCACTAGGAAGCTCTAATGGCTGCTTACTAATGCGTCTGTGACTAAAATCAGCCATTTTAGACGTAATATCATCCTTACAGCCAGGCTCAAGCTTTAAATTAACCTCCGTAACAATAAGACCGCTCTTTTGTAGCTTTGTTTTGCGATAGGCAAATTCAAGCTGTTCAGCCTTAAGAAGCATTAAATCACCATTGGTATCAATAACACGTACTGATTCTACAACCTTTGACATTTCGCCATCATAGGCACCTGCATTCATATACACAGCGCCACCAATGCTGCCAGGAATGCCAACAGCAAACTCCATGCCAGTCAACTCTAAATCAGCCGCCTTACGAGATGCCATAGCTAAAGACACACCACTGCCAAAAGACAAGCGTTCGCCCTCTGCCTCTATCTTGCACAGCATATTGCCAAGCTTGATTACCAAACCACGGATGCCCTTGTCACGTACTAAAAGGTTAGAACCATTACCAATCAAGGTTACAGGTATACCATTATCCTTAGCACGCTTTAAAAGTGCCTGCAGCTCTTCCTCGTTGGCAGGCAGAGCAATTACATCTGCTGGACCACCAATCTTAAAGGAAGTATGCTTGCTCATAGGCTCGTTTATAAGCAGTTCCTTTGCAGTGCAATCTGCAAAAATCTCCTGCAAATTCAGGTCAGCCATTATTTCTCTCCAACAACCTCGGTTACTACATCTTGAATATTTTTAGTAACATCGGACAGCATCATTTGGAAACGCATAAAGGAGTTCAGATATTGCATAGCATCTTGGTTTAAGGATAATACCTTGTACAGCTCTTGAATTTTATCAACGATAGCTTTATCGGGCTCTTTGCCTTGAATTTTAGCAAATTCTGCATCTTGGTTAAGCTTTAAAAACTCATTTACCATGTTTTTAGCATTTGCATCCTTGTTCAAAGCGGTAGTTGCTTCTTGTAATTTTTTGTACTCGTGGCTTTCACGCATAGCCTTTGCTAAATCATTAGCGCAATCATAAACGTTCATGTTTCTCACCTCATTAAATATTTTTTATATCAATTATGTAATTGTTCAAGTGGTATATTTAAGTGAGCATTTTGGCTAGCATCACCAAATTCATAGTGCCACCATTCCATCTCAATACCCTTAAAACCATACAGCTCCATAGTATCACGCAGCAAGCCTCTCAAATAGCGCTGACGGCTTGTACCACCAGCATAGCTTGCATACTGACGGATGCTAGGTTCATCAAAACCACTGGTGAGCTCTATCTCTGCACCTGTAGCTAAATCATATAATCCAACATCAACAGCATTGCCAGTATTATGGATGCTTCCCTTTAAATCAGGATTTTCCAGCATATCCTTGCTTTTTTCTGGCAAAGCTAAATAAGCCAGCTTACTAATAGACCAAGGACGATATGCATCCCAAAGCACTAGTCCATAGCCTTGCTCTGATAAACGCTGCTGCACCTTTTCCAAAGCCAAAGCAGCATCCTTACCTATATACAAGGAATTAGTAGAATATAGTGGTGCGCCAAAGCAATTATTACTACCTGCATATACAGAATTAACCTTAAGACCAACAATACTACTAGCATTAACCAGCTGTACCGCACTGCCAGCACCCAAAGCAGCAGGCATTACAGCCTTAGCTGCATCTTCCTTAAGCTCTGTCCATTTTTCAGAAGTTAGCTCAGGAAAGCGAAAAGCCTCTGGTCGTTCACCTGTACCAACACCAAAGTAATGACGACTATATGTATGACCACCAACACGACAGGCAATGCCATAACCGTCAGCATCACGTTCAAACTTTACTGTAGCTTCAGACCTATTCATAGGTCCTGCTTCTATTATGGAATAAGAATCGAAATGCATCTTCTTTAAAGGAAAGATGTTAGAACCAGAAAAATCCTTATCTTCATAAGCAAAACGATACAGAAGTTCTAGCTCTCCATTGTTTTCTCTAATGAGAATATTTTCGCCATTACCATAATAAAAACCTAAAATATGCTTAATATCTTTAGGTGCATCCTTAGGAACTGCTGCTAAAGCAAGTCCCGTTTGGACACACAAAAGCAGGCCGGCTGCAAGGCCGGCCAACAAATTTTTATGGAACATTATTGAATCAGCTCCTTGCGTACATCTGCTAATGCATTTAAACGTTTACGCACCTTGCCAATATCCTCTAAATCAATGGTACAGGAAATAATTTCCTCATCCATACCACCCTCAGCCAGTATTTTACCGCTGGGAGCTACAACCATGGAATGACCATAGAAGGGAGCACCCTTGTAGGAGCCTGCACAGTTAACAGCGACCATAAAAATATGGTTTTCTGCAGCACGTGCCTGCGCTAAAAGATACCAAATATCACCACGAGCTTCAGGCCATTCTGCAGGACAGAAAATAATCTGTGCCCCTGCTAGTGCCTGATGACGGAACAGCTCAGGAAAGCGCAGGTCGTAGCAAATAGTAGAGCCACAGCACACGCCATCCAAATCAAAAACGTCAAAATTATTTCCAGGTGCAAAAAAACGCTCTTCGTTAAATAAACCAAAAAGGTGCACCTTATCATATAAATTAACGATTTCACCGCTCTTGTTAATAGCAACAGAGGTATTATACACAATTCCATCTCTGCGCAAAGGCACAGAGCCTGCAACTATAGCACAACCATATTCCCTTGCAATTCCCTGAAGCTGATGAATTACACCATTTTCCAGCTCCTCAGCATCCTTAGACAAATGTCCAAGAGAATATCCTGTTGTCCATACCTCTGGCAACACAACAACATCGTGGTTCATGGCAGCCTTACGCGCCATTTCTAAACCCTTTGCAATATTTGCTGCCTTATTCTTTTCTAATACAGCCAGCTGCAAAAGGGCTAATTTCATAACAAACGCTCCTTAGGCATCATACCGTTTTTAGTTAAACGGCCTGCAATAAATTTCTCCAGCTTGCGGGTAATGCGGGTAATGAAATGCTCCTTACCGCCTAAGGATTGTACCCATACAACGGTATGACCGGAGGATTTAGCACCCAAAACATCAGTCACCAGCTGATCGCCAATAAAGAGGATTTTTCCGCCGCCCATAGCCTTAGTAATTTGCTTATATGCGGACGGAAGCGGCTTTGCAGCACGCATAATAGTACCGAGATTGGTTTGGCGGGTAATAGCCTTAATGCGGTCGCCGCCGTTATTGGAAATAAGGGCAACATTAATGCCCATTTGATGCATATGACGAATCCAGGTCATAGCTCGGGGACCAACCAGATTCTTATCACGGGGAAGAAGGGTGTTATCAATATCAACAACAACCTTGGTGTAGCCATTTCTCTTTAACCATTTGGGAGAAATGTCAAAAATGCTTTTTACTCTGTAATCGGGACAAAAATACTTTAAAATCATACTACCTTATCCTTTGGAAATTTAATTTCAAACGTAGTGCCTGCACCACGTTCGCTGATTACCTCGGCGCTAGCGCCATGCATACGAATAATCTCCTTAGCGATAGCTAATCCAAGACCTGTACCAGGAACTCTGCGGCAATGAGATTTTTCTACCTTATAGAAACGCTCCCAAATAAAGAGAATTTCTTCAGCAGGAATACCCTCGCCCTGATCTGTTACAGTAACTAGAACAGCACCGTCCTCTCTCTTATTCGCGCATACTGATACAGTACCATTTTCTGGCGAATATTTCAAGGCATTATCGCATAAAATCAAAATTAACTGGACCATTTGGTCGCCGTTACCTAAAATTCTAATGCTTTCATCAGCATCAACGTCAATTCTTACATTACGCTTAACGCCTTTCACCGCCAGTTTTTCAGCAACATTGCTGATAATAGCAGCTAATGGCAGCTCATCCATATTATTAACCGTCAACGGATCTCTTGACTCTAGTCGGCTAATATCAAGAAGCTCGCGAACCATACGCTCTAAACGGATGGTTTCGTCATTAATAAGACCACGATAACGTTGCAGCATTTCCTTATCAGTTACCATACCGTCGTTAATAGCTTCATTATAACCACGAATAATAGTGATAGGTGTACGCAGCTCATGGGAAACATTGGCAACAAAGTCCCTACGAATCTTTTCAGTACGTTCCATCTTTGCTACATAAGCATCAAGATCGG
>USBG01000064.1 GCA_900552855.1 uncultured Phascolarctobacterium sp.
TAACTCAACTATAGATTACAAATATCTATATAAAAAATTTTTGAATCATTATGCTTCTATAAGACATTTCTATTTACGTGATAATAGTAATAAACATTTGGCTGTTGTAGCCCCTACACGTAGCGGTAAGGGTGTTGGCCTTATTGTTCCTACTTTGTTAGGTAGTTGGACCGAAAGCTGTATTATCAATGACATTAAAAGTGAAAACTGGGGCATTACGGCTGGCTATCGCAAGAAAATGGGACAGACAGTGATTAAGTTTGAACCTACTGCAACTGATGGAAGCACAGCTCGCTGGAACCCTCTTAATGAAATTCCTATAGGAACTGAGGAAGAAGTAAGTGCTTCTCAAAATTTAGCCTATACAATCGTTGATTATGAAGGAAAAGGCAAGTTGGATTTCTGGGGAGCAAGTGCTGCCGTTGTAATTCAAGCGGTTATTTTGCATTTGAAGTACGCACATTTCGCTGATCCTGAGCATTATCCTTTTGAGCCTAATCTTTATACTGTTGCAGCATTTATGAAAGCAAATATAGTTCCCGCTTTTGATAAAGATGGTTCACCAATAATGAATGATGAAGGACAGCAGGAAGTTACTGTAGCTGACTTTATAGGAACCTTGAACACATTATTAGAATTTCCTCATGTTCCGGATGAAGGATTAAAAATACGTGAATGGGATTCTAAAAAAAATCTTTACGTTGAAAGGAATATGTTCCCAGACGATTTGAAGAAATTATATCCGTTTGAAAGCAGTATGAATCATTTGGAAAATACGCATCCAATAATTTTTAAATGCTTTAGCGAGATTGTAAAAAAACCACCTAATGAGTGTGGTTCCATAATTTCTACAGCGAATACAGCTCTCAAAGAATATTTAGATCCAGTTTTGGCCAAAAATACTTCCATTAGTGATTTTTGTGTTGATGATTTAATGAATTACAATAAGCCTGTTTCTTTATATCTTGTTACACCACCTTCAGATATTTTGCGTTTAGCACCTATCTTTAGGTTGTTTTTTGAGATGATGGTTAAACGCCATGCTAAGAAAATAGGTGATTATGAAAAAGGGCAGGCAAAGGTAATTTATAAACATAAATGCTTATTTCTGATGGACGAATTTTCTTCTTTAGGCAATTTAAAAAGCTTTGCTGCTACTCTTTCATATATTGCTGGTTATGGCATGAAGGTATTTCTGATCTGCCAAGGTATTCCGCAAATCAACGATATATATGGCAAGGATAATCAGATTCTTATGAACTGTCATTTACAGATTTTCTATGCACCTAACGATAATGATTCTGGAAAATATGCAGAGTCATTATTAGGCAATAAGACTATTATTAATAAGTCTGTTTCTGAAAGTGGTGGCTTATTTGGAAGAAAGTCTTACACATATAACGAAGCGGGTCGTGCTCTTATGACTGCTGATGAAATAAAGCGTTTAAGTGACCAGGAAATTATTTCAGCATCTGGCTTTCCACCAATTAAAACTGATAAGGTTAAATACTATGAAAATGACTTTTTCCGAAGTAAATTGTTGGATGCTCCATGTGTGAGTGACATTATTAGAAACAATCCGTATCCTTTACGAGATCAACGCATACAAGAGTATATAAATAAGCATAAGAAAGAATCTTTTAAATATCAGTTCAAGGATAAGGCAGAACTTAAAAATCAGCCTAAAGAAAATGGTGATTTTTCGTTTCAATACAAAGGAGATGAAAAAGATGATTAACATAAATTCTTTCTTTGATATTTTTAAGGGTAGACAGGAAAACTTAAAGGTAAAGCGTGTCTTTGAAATTTGGGATGAACTTGTTGAATGTCAAAAAATATATAAGCATAAAATTGAGTTAGGTAAGCAATTATTGGTGCAGGCTGATAAAGTAAATGATTTGCCTTTAAGTATTGTAGAGAAGATTGGCAGAAAGAATATTTTCCTCAGTGCTGCTAAAGACCATTTTGATGCTGCTGAACCATATGCATATAAAATTAAAACTTTATCAGCAGAATTAAGATTAGCTATAGATGAAGCGAGGTGTTGAGAATGGCTGGTGCCAGTACAGAAAAACTTGCAAAATTAGAAGCATCCTTTGAACGGATGCAGAAGCAAAATATTCGTGAAAGAAATAAATTGAAACAAGCTTTAAAAAAACTAGAAGCTGATGAAAAGAAGCAACAAAAAGAATTTTATATTGAGCGTTCTAATGAGCGTAAGGAATTCTTTTGGAAACTTTTACAGCAGCTAGGTTATGACTTTGAAGATGTATGCATTATAGGTGGTGCTTTGGCATTGCTCAAAGAGAAAATTGATAGCGGTAATGCTATTGAAGAAATTAATGCTTGTATAGAAAAATATTCTGAATTGATTAAAAATCCAGAAAGTGGAATTGATGATAAATTTCTTGTTAAAGATTACATGGAGGTAGAAGAAGAAACAGTTGAAGCTGATTTAGCCGATGATGGGATTGTCTTGAATGAACAATAAAGATAATAAAACATTAGATGTTATGATGGGCAGTCGTCTTGTCGAACTTATGAAAAGGGACGATATAACAGAAATATACATCAATGATGATGGGTTTATTAGGTTTCTTTCTCATACGGAAGGAAAAGTAAAAACCGATATTTTTATGGAACCGGGCAAGGCACAAGCTTTGATAGAACTTGTTGCTGGCCAGGACCGTAAAATTGTAAATGAAGATTTTCCTTCAGTTTCTACTGAGATAAGAGGGTATGGCTGCCGTTTTCAAGGAGAGCTGCCACCTATTGTAAGAAATCCACAATTCAACATAAGAAAAAAAGCCATCAAGATCTTTACTCTTGATAGCTATGTTGAAAATGGAACTATGAGCTGCGAATATGCAGACTATCTGAAGAATGCAATAAAACATAGAAAAAATATATTGGTAGTTGGTGGTACAGGTACTGGTAAAACTACATTTTTAAATGCAGTTTTGGACAGTATAGCTAAAATTACTCCATATCACCGTATTATTTCTATTGAAGATTTGCCAGAACTACAGTGTTCTGCAGATGACTATTCTCCTATGTACACAAAGCAGGATATAGGTAAGAGTGGTATTAAATTTGATGCTACAAGGCTGCTTGCTGAATGTATGCGTAGAAGTCCCGACCGTATTATTTTAGGTGAGGTAAGAGATAAAGCAGCTTATACAATGCTTAAAGCTTGGAATACAGGACATGAAGGCGGGGCGTGTACTGTTCACGCCAATAGTGCAGAACAAGGTTTAACACGTATTAAATCATTAGCACAGGAAGATCCAGATGCAGCTGGTGATTTAAAAGAATTGATTGGTGAAGCCATTGATATAGTTGTATCTATTGTACATGTGGAATATGCTGACGGACGAAAAGGACGTAAGGTAAATGACATTATAGAAGTACATGGATATGATAGTATCAATGATTCATATATTTTAAAACATATTAAGGGGGAATGATAAAGATGAATTTTAGAAAGAAAATCATGCAGAAGTATTACGTACAGTGTGCTTTAGCAACTATGCTGCTGCTAAACACATCTGAAGCTTTTGCAAGCAGCTTAGGAGATGCTGGTCTTACCGGTGGAACTGCTACGGTTAATTGGCCTTGGCGTAGATTCCTTAATTCTGTAGTAGAAGAATTGACTGGCCCGTTGCCTTTGACTTTTGGTATTCTGGGTATTGCTGGAGCCTGCTTTATGGCTATGAGTGGCAACAGAGGACAATTCAGCACACAATTAATTGGTTTGATTTTTGCAATCAGTATCGTATTGTTTGCACCGACCTTTGTTAATATCATTTCTGCAAGCGGTGCAGCATTAACTATTATGCCATGATGAATGGTGTTGAAGCACCAATGCATAGAGCTATGGTACAGCCTATATATCTTATGGGTGTACCTCGTTCTGTGTTCTGGTTAGAGGTTTTCGCAGGTATTATGTGCGGATTGTTATTTAAGTCATTTTTAGTAGTTGCTATTCTGTTTCTAGTTCACTTGCTATTCAGACACTTGGGACAGCATGATTCAATGTTTATACAGGTATTTTGGCGTGGACAGAAGCATAGTAAATATTACTACAGATAGGAGCTAACAAATGTTCTCGTTTTTTAACAAAAACAAGAGAAAAAATGTAGGCTACAGCAATGAGGTAGGAGCATTCAAGGAAAAGCCTAGGGTAGATTATCTTTTGCCTTGGAGAAACATTTCTTTTCAAAGTGGTGTTGTCTATGGCAAGAATAATGATATGCTGGCTGTATTTGAATTTCGTGGACCAGATTTGGAAAGCTCTACTGATGAAGAACTTGATCAGTTTAATAGATCATTGAATCAAGCTATAAAATCTATGCCTACTGGTTTCGTTCTTTACTTTGATGCACAGCGTCATTTTGCAAGCAGCTATGAAGAATCTGAGTTTCCCAATGATTTATTGCAGGAGATGGAAAAACAGAGAGCTGCCTATTATAATAGCAAAGCTCACTTTGAGACTTCCTATTATTTCATTGTCTACTATGAACCTCCGCAGCTGATAAAATCAAAAATAACACAGGGTTTCATTGATTCAAAGAACTCAAAGAATGAGGATACATATAAAAAGATTTTTGATGATACTTCAAGGTTCTTCATTGATAGAGTAAACCTTATAGGTAATGCATTAAGCCATATTTTTCCAGATATTCACGCTCTTAACACATCAGAAACGATTACATATCTACATTCTACGGTTTCTACTAAGAGATTTAATCTAAAAGTGAACCCTTTGAGAGAGTTTATCTGCGACTATATTTTTGATGAGCCGGGTATTACTGCTGGTCGTGAACCTATGTTGGGTAATAAGCATATGAGGATAGTTACTATACTTAACTTTCCTCCGTTAACATCTGCTGGTATCCTAGAGTTTTTCAATAAACTGGATATTGAATATCGTTGGGTTAGTAGATTTATCTGCCTATCAAAACTTGATGCTGAAAAAGAGCTTAAGAATTATCAGACATTATGGGGGCAGCAAATTGTAAAACCGACAGATTGGTTTTTGTCCGCTATTGGCAAAACGCCAGAGAATACAAATCCAGATGAGCAGGCAGTAATGAATAGGGATGATGCTAGTATGGCATTGCAGGAGCTTGTTAGCGATAGCGTTAGCTATGGATACTACACTATGACGGTTACGATATTGGATGAAGATAAGGAAACCGTCGAGAAAAAAGCTAACAAGGTGCTTGATTTGCTCAATAGTAATGGATTTACTGGGTTAATAGAGACGGATAATAGTATGGAAGCATGGTGGGGATCTATTCCTGGCTGCTTTCGTGCCAACGTCCGCAGACCAATAATTTCTTCTTTAAATTTTTGTCACCTCGCCCCGGCAATGGCAACATGGCCCGGAGACAAAAGGAATGAACATTTAAAGAGGCCTGTGCTGCTCTATACTGATACAGACGGATATACACCTTTTAGGTTATCATTGCACTGTGGAGATGTGGGGCACACGATGATTTGCGGACCATCTGGTAGTGGTAAATCAGTTTTGCTTAATACTTTGGAAGCACATTTCTTGAAATATAAAAATGCTAAAGTTTTCATATTTGATAAGGCTGCATCAAGTAGAGCTCTTACTTTGGCTATCGGTGGTAATTTTTATAATCTTGCTGCAGAAGGTAAGCACGAATTATCTTTTCAACCATTAGCACGAATTGATTCAGATAATGAAATCAAATGGGCTAAAGAATGGGTATTGAGTTACCTTCGTCAACAAAATATGGTTGTTACACCAATTCATGACCGCTTTGTTTGGAAAGCTTTGCAATCATTAGCTGAATTTCCGAAAGAGCAGCGAACAATAAGCAATCTTGTTGATTTAGTCCAGGATAATGATATTCGTGTTGCTTTGGAGCCTTTGACCTTAAAAGGTAGCTATGGATCTTTGTTTGATAACAGTGAGGAACGTAGTGGTGCTAACGGTCGCTGGCAGGTTTATGAGATGGAAACTCTTATGTCAACACCTGCTATTGTGCCGGCAACACTAGACTATCTATTCCATAGGATTGAAGGTAGTTTAAAAGAAGCTGCAGATCCTGCAATTATTGTTTTGGATGAATGCTGGCTGTTCTTTGATAATCCTGCGTTTAAGGACAAGCTTAGGGAATATTTCAAGGATATGCGTAAGAAAAATACGTCCATCATATTTGCTACGCAGAACTTGGCAGACGTAGCTAGTAAGGCAGATTTAATGACTACAGTTATGGAAAACTGTCCGAATCGTATATTCTTGCCTAATGTGAATGCTGTTAATGAACAGAATAAAGAGCTATATGCTTCTTTTGGTTGCAATGAACAGCAGATAAAGATTATTGCAGGGATGCAGCCTAAACGTGACTACTACTATGCTTCACCAAAAGGAAACCGTATATTTCAGCTTGCCTTGCAACCTATAGAATTGCCTTTTGTAACTGCAACAGCTAAAAGTGATCAGTTGGCTATGGATCAGATTGTAAGTTTGCATTCAAAAGATAATTTTATTAATAATTGGTTAAAGTATAAGGAGCAAAGATGTGAATAATAATTATGTGTATAAAACATTGTTGTTAACTTTATTATTTGGCTGTGTTATGACAACTAATACTGTGTCAGCTAGGTCTCGTGTAGAAGCATTTAATAGATTATCTCCGGATAATGCAAGTATTGAAATACTTTCTAAGCATTCGAACTTAGATAAATGTAGTATAAATATTGCACAAGAGGATATTGAAATTGTAATTGATAAATTTATTGGTGGTTCGATTACTCATACAATAAAAAAGGGTGAATTATATTTATCCACTACAAATGATGATATGGATAATCCAGCTACTGTTATTACTGTATTAGGAGATGCAAGTGCAATTTTAGGTGGAAATGCTGGTGATGGTAGCCTAAGCGAGGAGCAAAAAAATCAAATTAAAGACTGGATTAATAATGTTCAAGGTGACCAATCTGTAGGTGGCAACCAAGATGTAACTGGCAACCAAACTATCGGTGGAGACCAGACTGTCAATGGTGGCTCTACAATCAAGGGAGACCAAACTGTAGAAGGTAACTCTACTACTAATGGTAATTCTACAGTAAATGGTTCTGAGCATATCAAAGGCGACAGCACAGTAGACAAGAACCAAACAGTAGGCGGTAACCAAGATGTAACTGGTAATCAGACTATCGGTGGAGACCAGACTGTCAATGGCAACTCTACAATCAAGGGAGACCAAACTGTAGAAGGTAATTCTACTACTAATGGCAACTCTACAATCAAGGGTGATCAGACTGTAGAGGGTAGTACTACTACTAATGGTAATTCTACAGTAAATGGTTCTGAGCATATCAAGGGCGACAGCACAGTAGATAAGAACCAATCTGTAGGCGGAAACCAAGATGTAACTGGTAACCAAACTATCGGTGGTGATCAGACTGTCAATGGTGGTTCTACAATCAAGGGAGACCAAACTGTAGAAGGTAACTCTACAACTAATGGCAACTCTACAATCAAAGGTGATTTGTCAGTAGAAGGCAGCACTAATCTTAAAGATACTACAGTAGACGGCAAACTTGATGTAACTGGTGATGTCAGCGTAGGTGGTAATCAGACTGTCAACGGTAACTCTACCATCAAGGGAAATCAGACCGTAGAAGGTAATCAAGAAGTAAATGGAGATATTTATGCTCATGGTAATGTTACCGGCAACAACGCAGGCTTCAATAATCTGGCAGTAACTAATGGTGCTACTGTAGGTAATGAAAAAGACTTCGTTAACATGAAGGACGGCAATGTTGTTGCTACTGGAAATATTACATCTCTTGGTAACTTAGGCGTAGCAGGTAATGCAGTTGTTAATGGCAATGTTCAAATGAATTCTAACGCTGCTATTAAAGGTGATCTTTCTGTTGGTGGAAATGGTAACTTTGGTGGTGTTGTGAATGCAACTGACGTTTATGTTGGTGGCAAAAGTGTACTTGGCCAATTTAGCTCTGTAGATCAAAAAATTAATAAAGCTGGTGCAGCAGCTGCTGCAATGGCAGGTTTGCATCCGCTTGATTTCGATGAAGAACAAAAATTGAATTTCGCTGCAGCAGCAGGTAGTTACCATGGTGCTTCTGCATATGCATTGGGTATTTTCTACCGTCCGGATGAAAAGGTAATGTTCAATCTTTCTGGTTCTTCTAGCGGTACCGAGCATATGTATAATCTTGGCGTTTCTTTTGCACTAGATCGTTCTAGCGGTACTAAGGTATCTAGCAGACGTGCTTTAACAGAACAGGTTCAACAACTTTCTGCTGTAAATGAAGCTGTTATTCAACAAAGTATGGAATTACAAGCTCAAAATGAGCAGCTGGAAGCTGAATTGGAAGAGCTGAAGAAAATTGTTATGGAAATGAAAAAATCTGCTTAACTAATGTTTGATATATCCTGCCCTTTTAGGGCAGGATATATTTAAACTCATATATTTATATAAATTATATAGCTGTATATAATTTATACA
>USBG01000065.1 GCA_900552855.1 uncultured Phascolarctobacterium sp.
CTGCGACCTTTTGATTCGTAGTCAAACGCTCTATCCAACTGAGCTACGGAGTCAAGCAACAAATATATTATAACGAAGTGATGTGATATTGTCAACACTTTTTTAGACGTTTTTTAGAAAATTTCTAAGCTTGCTTCTATCATCTTGCTAACATCAGTCAGTATGATAGTTTATATAACTGCTGGACTATAGAAAATAGCCTACGGAAAATAATGCAGCTTATTTTTTCTGAGATTTTTTAGTAGATATTTTTACGGGTTCTTTTTTAGCATGTTTGTCTCGCCAACCGCAGTACAAGAAGCATGCTAAGCAGAAAAGGAAAAAGCCAACGCTAGTTGCCTGTGCAGATTTAAGACCAAAAAGCCAGGGCTCAGCATAATCACCACGAAGCATTTCTAAGAAGAAGCGAATAGTGGAGTAAAGCATACCGTAAAGACATAGAGCCTGACCCTTAGCGTGATTTGTAGTGCGGAACATGAGTAACAGGGCAAAGATTACAATATCCAGTTGACCCTCCCACACCTCTGCAGGCCAGAGAGGAACAGGACCATATGTTTTGTATGCCAATGTACCTTCTGGATAAAGTAGGCCAAAGTTACCACCTGTGGGAGTGCCAAAGGCATCACCATTAAGCAGGTTTGCCATACGGCCAACAGCTTGACCGATGAGGAGAGACGGTGCAATTATATCACCAAATTCCAGCCAATCAATATCGTGCATTTTACAGTAAGCAATACCAGCTAAAATACCTGCCAGCATACCACCTTGAACTGCCATACCACCTTGCCATACATAGGGAATTTCTAAAAGATGCTCACTATAGTAATCCCAGTCAAAGAAAAAAACATCCCAAAGTCTGCCGCCGATAAGACCGGCAAAGCCGCCATAGATACCGATATCTACAACATGATTATGCCAACGACCGTCTTGTTTGGCTAAAAAGTAGGCAGTGCCTGTAGCTAAGAAAATAGCAAGACATAGCATCAATCCGTACATGCGGATTGGAAAGTCACCTATGAAAAATAAGTACTGATGCATAATAAAAAGCCTCCTGAGCTTATGTTAAATAATAGTATAGTACGTTACATACGTCACATATTATAACATATTTTCAGGAGGCAGTGTATCTATTTTATATAAGCTTTACTTAATGTTCACCATGATGACCGCCGCATTCTCCTGCGTGCTCATGACGATGACAAATGGAGCCAGTGGAGTGAAGCTGACCAGCAAGATATGCTTCAACAGCAGTGCAGGCTTCTCCTTCTACGCCTACGATAACCTCTACACCACGTTGATTGAAGATGTCAACAGCGCCACCGCCCATACCACCAGAAATGATGACTTCAGCACCATTATCTGCTAAAAAGTTAGGCAAAAAGCCGGGGCGATGACCAGGATTGGGAATGGATTCTTGGCTGACGATTTTACCATCAGCAGTTTCAAACATAATAAAGTTTTCGCAATGACCAAAATGACCAGCTACGGAGGTACCCATAGCAGCAACTGCAATTTTCATAATTAAAATCTCCTTTATAATAATATTTTATAGTAGCGATTAGTGACTTTTGTGGGATATTTTTACTACTTATCCATGCCTTCAATATAGAAGAGCGTTTCACAAGTACAACTAATAACGCAGCTTAAACTAATGCATATATTGCCTATCCAGCAATTATTTTGCTTCCTAAAAATTTACTATTAAAATTTATCTAATTGTCTACTAATGTTAAAGAATCTAATTAGTGCTATGATTTAAGTGTTTAATAGCTTTAATGCTTGTGCATATATTTCTTTTAGAGCATGTCCTGCAGGGCAATCTATTTGTACTACACTTATGCCGTTGTTTATGGCTTTGTTTGCCATGGGGTCGTAAGGTATACGTCCAAGGAAAGGAAGCTGATGCTCTTTACAAAATGCTTCAATAGCTTTTGTTGCTTCGGCACTAATATCCCATTTATTTACGCATACAGCTAGCTTCACTCTAAAGCCTTTTGCAGCACGTATAAGCCTTTCTAAATCACTAAAGCCAGAAAGAGAGGGCTCTGCTACAACCAACGCCAAATCAACACCATTCATTGATGCTATAACAGGGCAGCCAAGTCCTGGTGAGCCATCAATAATGGCTAGCTCTGTTTGTGGAGCATTGGTAAGCAGGTCTGCTTTTACTGCTGTTACTAGTTTACCAGAATTGCCTCTACCCATTTTCAGGCGAGCAGTGGAGAATACTATTTCGTCATCTGTATGGTTATTATCGTTAGTTGTATTAAAAATAGGCTTTACCTCTTCTGTTTTAGAAAGGACATTAGTGTTGACATTATCATTTAAATTTTGAGCGACGCTTATTGGACTATTTTTCATAACGTTGAGTAAGCCACGTGCATCTAAATCAACACTAGGAATATTTTTATCATATAAATCCGCTTTTTTGTGATAAAGCTGCTGAAAGCCAGCAACATCCTCAACCATCTGAATAGCCTGCTGTGGGCAAAGATATGCACATAATCCACAACCCTCGCAGGCATAATCCGTCACACTGAAGAATTTTTCAGTTTGGGAAATAGCGTCAAAACGGCATTTGCTAAGACAAAGACCGCAGCCAATACATTTAGCGGTATCTATGACAGCCTTTTCGGCACCAATGAAATCTTTGGTAGAAGGTTTATTATCAAAATGACCAATTAAGTGTAAATTGGGGGCATCCACATCACAGTCAGCAAAGGCACGGGCCTTAGACAAATTGATGAAGGCTGCTGCAGTGGTGGTTTTGCCTGTACCACCCTTACCGCTTAGGATAAGGAGCTTTTTCATTGGCACACACCTCCAATTTTGCTTATTACATCAGCTAAGTTATCAATGCGCTGTGCAAAGTCTGCATCATAGAGATATGCCAGCTTGCCTTGGCTAATTTTTTCTGCCAGATTTTTACTAAAGGGTATACGCTGCAGGATTTGCAATTGATGCTCATGACAGTAATTTTCTAAGGGAGCGTAGCCGTTCTCGTCTTTATTAATAATTAGACCACTGGGTTTGCCTAAAAGTGTTGCCAGCTCGTGGACCATTTGTAGGTTGTGGAGGCCGAAGGCTGTCGGCTCTGTAACTAATAGGCAAAAGTCAGCAGCTTCTACACTTTCTAAAACGGGGCAGGCACTGCCTGGGGGACAGTCTATAACTGTATAATGAGCCTTCTCAGCAAAGGCTGCTTTTTCAGCCGCCTTAATTACAGGCACGCCACTGGCTTCGCCAGGATTTAGCACGCCTGTGATTATTTTTATTGTTTTAGTAGATTTTTTGAAAGTCTTTGGGATACTGGCTGTAGCTATTTCTAAATGACCTATGGTGCGTGGAGCTTCTGTAATAGCTCCTGCGGGACATACAGCTAGGCAGCCACCGCAGGAGTGACACACATCACCAAAAACTATAGGCTTCTTTTTGATATAGATAATGGCGTTGAAACGACAGAATTCTACACATTTTTTGCAGCCAACGCATTTGTCTGCGGCGAACGCTGGTAGAGCAATTTCTACGGTCTGTTCATGCTTATCTATAGCTTTAAAGAAAATATGACCATTAGGCTCTTCTACATCGCAATCCACGTACATGGAGTTATCCAAAGCTACTGCAAGATTTGTTGCTAAAAGAGTCTTGCCTGCACCGCCCTTACCACTTAAAACTGCTATTTTCATTGCTTACCTACAAAGCCGGAGTGAAAATGAGTAAGCTCCTCCAGCTCATTTTTTAAAAGCATTTGTGCGTTGGCCTTTGCATCATCACCATTGCTTAGATAAATTTTTATTTCAGCGGCGTGGAAAACATCGGCTGCGTTTTCACCAAGGCGGGGAGTAATTACGGCGTCTACCTCCTGATCAACTACGAATTGTGCGGCTTTGAGACCTGCGCCACCTTGAGCGTTGGTAGCAGGATTATCCACACAATCAACAGTTACATCATTGTATATCATAAAGAAGGGTGCGCGGGCAAAGACGGGGCAGATAGTAAGCTTATCATCATTTACAGGTATAAGGACTTTCATTTTAATTCTCCTTTTCTACAACATCAACAGTCTGCTCACAGGGATGCTGCTGACAACGGTGGCGCTTGCAGCCTCCACAGCCGCATTGGTGCTCCAAACCATCGCATAGCTTGTAGTCGCCACCTTCGATACGCAGTGCACAGCCATCTACTAGAGCTGTTGCAATCTTTTTACGAGCATTGGTATATATTTGCTGCACAGTAGTACGAGCAATGTGCATATAGGCACTGCTTTCCTCCTGCGAAAAGCCTTCCTTGTCAATAAGGCGAACTGCTTCATATTCATCAACCGTTAATATAATTGGGTGCGTATTATCCTGTTGGTGTAGGGGAATGAACTCCTGACACTTAGGCATACAGCAAACCTTACGGAATTTTCTTGGTCGTGGCATTATATTTCTCCTTGTATGGGTTATTAGGTCAAGCAGTTATGCTTACGCCAATAAGTAATTTAATATAAATGACATATGCCATTTACTAAATATATTATAGCTTATTTATGACATATGTCAATAAATAATGATTAAAGAGGTTGTATCTGTATTGAAAATGCTAAGAATTATTGGACATATAGTAGGAAAGAGTATAAGCATTATTGTGAATGGAAATTTGTATTAATCAATTTTGGTATTGCTTATGCATTTAGCTTGTTTGATATATAGTATGCGATTAAAATAAATTTTGACACATAAAATAGAAAAGACCTCCGTACTAATTTTGTCAGTACAGAAGTCTTTATTATTAGTGTGTTATTAATTTTTTAGAACACTTCAGTCAGTTCTGCCAGGGTAAGAGCAAAGGCTGCGGTTCTGGGAACGGCAGTGTTCAAATCTACGGATTCGTGGTCGGTGTGTTCGTCGTAGTTTTCTACGCCGAGAGCATCCAGTGTGGGTACAAATTTAGCAGTGCGGTTACCGTCAGTCAGGCCGCCTGCAACCCATTCAGACACCTCACCGCCAAATTCTTCTTTAACAATGCGTTTGTAAACATCAACCATTTTTTGAGCCTGTGCAGTTTTTTGCATAGGACCAGTTACGATGCCACCAGTAATGGTAACAGTTGTGCCGGGAATAACGATTTTGTTTGCCAAAGCTTTAACCTCTGCGTCAATACGTTGTTGCTCTTCAATAGTAAAGCAGCGGATATTAACCTCGCAGAAGGCGTCAGCAGGAATAACGCTGATTTTGTCATTGGTAGAACCAATAACGCCAACGTTGACGGTATTTTGCGGAATGAATTGACCTGCGTCAACAATACCACGTGCCTTGAGAGCTTCTGCAGTAAAGTCAGCTGGGTTACCTGGCATGGGGCTGGCCAGCTTGTGCAGCTCGGTAATTGTGTATGCCAGCTGATGAATAGCGTTGGCACATTCCTGAGACGCATTGCCGTGGTGACCGCCAATACCTTTAACCTCAATGCGGTATTTTGCGTTACCCTTGCGTTGGGTTACAATGCCCCAGTTAGGACGAGCAACATCCATAATGATAGCAAAATCGGATTGCTGAGACAGCTCTGCTACAATGTCCTCTGCAGTTTTAGAGCCACCCTCTTCTTCGCCGTTAGTATAGTAAATGATTTCCTTAAAGTTTTTAAAGCCAGCCTCCTTAAGAGCCTGCAAACCGTAAATAACCTCTACAACAGTAGCCTTGTCGTCACCTACGCCAGGACCCCAGGCAAAGTTGTTTTCATCAACAGTAAAGGGACGGCGTGCAGCTTCGCCCTTTTTAAATACAGTATCTACGTGAGCAACAAGGAGCACAGTCCATTTGCCTTCGCCCTTCAAACGAGAGATAAGATGGCACGCTCTGTCGTTATATCTAAATTCAGTAGTTGCGCCAAGGGCTTCCATTTTAGCAGCTACAAATTTGTTGGCTGCTTCAGTACCTTCACGGTCGCCGTTACCTGAGTCAATATTAGTTAAGGTTTCTAAATCCTTTACATAATTCTCATAATGTTCAGTTAAATATTTTTTGACAAATTCTTTCATAGGGGCGCTCCTTTCGATGTTGTCAGAATAATGTGCTATAGCACTTTAAAGTTGATATTCTATAAAATATGCATTTTTCCTGCAATATATACGTGTTATCTGAATAACTTTATTTAATTTAATACTATAACAGTATTTCCTAGGGGGATAGATACACATTAAAATATATGAATATGGTGCAATAGAGGATTATGGATTGTTCTTTTTAATAGTATTAAATTGTTAATGAAATGATAATTTTACAAAGTAGTTCCATGTAGTGTTCGAATATAAGAATAAAGTAAACCATGCTATATATTGAATAATATCTAAGAAAGCATATAACTAGTGTGTCCATGTAGTAGAAAAATATGTTTTGTAAAAAAGCTGAGTATGATATAATATATAGGATTCAAAATTTTAAGTAAGGGATGATGAGATGTCAAAGAAAAGTAATAAATACGCTGGCGATTTTGGTACAGTGTATAATCCTTCAGGCGTTGCAGCATATTTAGGCTTGGGACGACCTATTAATTTTGAGGATTCAGTTACAAAGGCTGCCATGGTTTGTACTGTTGCTATTTCTGTAGCAATGACCTTATGGAATGTTATGAATGGCATGAGCTCTGCTGATGCTGTTGTAGCAGGTGTAGGCTGCGCATTGGGCTTTTTGTTAAGCTATATGGTTGCGCAGGAGCTGGACCCTGACAGACAAATGGGTGGTATTATTGGTGGTGGCTTGACTGTAGTTGCCTACTTCTTTTTAGGTGAAGGTAATTTCCTTGTGATGCTGTGGCTGCTCTTTATTCTGCGTATGCTTAACCGTTCCTCTGGTGATCGCCACCGCATTGCAGATAACGTAATTATGATTGGCATAGCAGCTTGGCTTGGCAGAGAAGGCTGTTGGGCGTATCCGTTGCTTACAGGTGCTGCGTACATTTTAGAAAGTCAAATTACTGCAGGATATTTCCGTAGTCTGTATTTAGCTGGTATAGCTTTAGCATGTCTGATATTTGCTAATTATGGTGTAGGCGATAATGCTTTGCATATCTACTATATCTATTTGATGGGCGTTACCTTCGTTCTGTTCCTACCTGAGCTTAGAATGACTTCCTATGTTCAAGCTAAGGGTGATAAGAATGGCAAGCGCCTGCTGCCTAAGCGTCTGCAGTCTGCACAAGGCTTTTTCCTGATGGCTGGCTTTAGCTTGGCACTGATGCATGGTAATGCACAGGCTTTGTCTATGATTCCTGCATTTATGGCAGCTATTGGCTGTGGTGTGTTTATGGTTGTTGATTTGGCTAGTAAAGTCAATAAATAATTAAATATTAAGTAATATATTAGGAGGTTTTTTAGCATGGCTGAAAACAGAAAAATCAAATTTACCACTAATAAGGGTGTTTTCGTAGCAGAAATGTTCGAGGATAAAGCTCCCCTGACTACTAAAAACTTTATCGAATTGACTGAAAAAGGTTTCTATGATGGTGTTATTTTCCACCGTGTTATTGAAGACTTTATGATTCAAGGTGGCGATCCTACTGGCACTGGTATGGGTGGGCCTGGCTACAAAATTCAAGACGAATTTGGCGAAGGCTTAAAGCATGACGACGAAGGCATTCTGTCCATGGCAAATGCTGGTCCAAACACTGGCGGCAGCCAATTCTTCATTACTTTAGCTCCTACTCCTTGGCTGAATGGCCACCATGCAATCTTTGGAAAAATTGTTGAAGGCATGGATGTTGTTCGTCTTATTGGTGCAGTTCCTACTGATTTCCGCGACCGTCCGAAGGATAAGGTTGTTATGGAAAAGGTAGAGGTAGTAAAATAAATGGCTGCCTATGTATATATGCTCCGTTGTAAGGATGGTAGCCTATATACTGGTTGGACTAATGATATTGAGCATCGTCTGGCTATGCATCAATCAGGCAAAGGCGCAAAATATACTCGTGGACGTGGACCATTAGAGCTGGTATACAAGGAAGAGCTTCCAGATAAAGAAGCTGCTTTGCGTAGGGAAGCTGCAATTAAGCGTTTAAAACGAGAAGAAAAATTGCGTCTATGTGAGAATTTTTTGAAAAATTAGCGTATAAAAGCTAAAATTATAAAAATTCTGAAAATTATTTGCTTTTATCTCCTAAGTAGTCTATAATGGACAATAGTTGCCTTGGCAACTAAAATGATTTTTAGGAGGACCAGACATGACTGGCAAAGTAAAGTGGTTTAATGCTGAAAAAGGCTACGGCTTCATCCAACGCGAGGACGGTAAAGACTTGTTTGTTCACTTCAGCGCTATCAAGGCTGACGGTTTCAAAACCCTGGAGGAAGGTCAAGCAGTAGAGTTCGATGTAGTTAATGGTGACCGCGGTGAGCAAGCTGCTAATGTTGTTCGTCTGTAATTGATATAGCAATTAATTAGTTTTAACTATTTTA
>USBG01000066.1 GCA_900552855.1 uncultured Phascolarctobacterium sp.
ATGCTTCTTCATCAACACGCCTATGTTCTCAGACGCAGGAGAACGTGACAGATGCGAAGCTTAGCTGCTTCCGTTCCCCTTAGTAATGAATCAAAGCAAATTGGCCGTAGACCAAGAGAGCAGTACAAGTAAATTATTTAACGTTCCTTATTCGTTAAACGGTACGTTTCTTTCAAGAACATTAAACGTAAAAACGTCCTGACCAGCTGCAAGCACACAGTTAGTCAGGACATTGCCTTAATTATCAATTTCTAAAATATTTAATTATTAGTTTTTCAAGCAGAGCAAAGATTTTACTTCACTTGAATTGCCATTTCCTCAGCCAGCTTTTCAACCTGGCTCACAGTCAAACCGGTCAGCTCTACTACCAGCTCTATAGGAGTATTTTTACGCAGCATATTCTGAGCAACCCTAGTTACACCTTGTTCTCTGCCTTGGTTTATCAATGCCTCACTGAATTCACACATAGTATAAATTCCTCCCTTCTCGTCCTTAAGATAACTTACTCTTTCAGCCAGCTCCTTATAGTGCATATCCTTTGGCGATTCACAGAACATATCACTCATTAAACATCCTAATGCCGTATCATCCTGGATTTCTCCGTTAATATAAAGTATATGGGCACCGTCATGAATTTGATTGCCGCTATGCATAAAACAACGCTCAACGCTGTAGCTTGGCAAGCCTTCGCCCCATACATCTTTTTCAGTTATGAAGATAACATAGGTATCCACCAAATCATTGTATTTCTTGCCCTTGGGCAGAGCATAGCTGTCCAGCATAGCGCTGTGATAGCGGGCTCTTTTGGCCGAAGCGTCCTTATTTACGCGCTGTATTTCAACATCGTAATGCTTGCCTTCAGAATCAACAGCATATATGTCCAGTCGCACGGAGTGGCCTTCTATACTGTCCAAAAAATACTGAGTTTTGGTCGTTTCCACTTTAAGTGTAGCATTATTTAAAATTACTTGCAAGAGTATCTGACTACATTCATTGCAGCCGTCAAAAGCCTTGGTCATGAGCATATCATCAATAAGACGCAGCTTTTTAATTTGAGCTATTGTTTCTTCACGAGTAAAGCTCCTGGGAACCTTTTTAGTCAAAATTTTCACCATCCTTGTACAAATTTAGCGGTTTTGCCACTTCGTCCTATACTTCCAGTACTTAAATTGGGATAATCGCCCCCTATACAAAAAAAGAGCAGTAATACATCTCTGTACTACTGCTCATAAATTCAATTATGGCTTCCATATGAAGTTGATTACATTGTACATTATTTGGGTAAAAATTGCAATTCTCTAGCTAACGCAGCAGATGGTTAGTTGCCTCTCTGTTCAACAGAATGCTTCTTCATCAACACGCCTATGTTCTCAGACGCAGGAGAACGTGACAGATGCAAGACGCAGTGACGAAGGCGTACTAAAAGTACATCTAGGAACTGAAACGCAGCAGATGATGCGTTATACTGCGTCAGTTAAGTTTATTTCTCTCTTCTTCCAAAAGAACCTTTTTAAACTCACCAACAAGATACAAGCTGCCACAAACACAGATAATGCCGTCCTTGCCAGCTTCGTTAAATGCCTTATGATAAGCTTCAGCCAAACTGTTCATAGGCACAGCATTTGCACCAACCAAACCAGCCAGTGCATCTGCTTCAGCAGCACGAGGTCCACCGTCAGCACGAACGGTATAAACTACGTCATCATTATGGATAAGGGTTTTGATAACACCGCTCATATCCTTATCACCCATCATGCCAAAAACAAAGTGCACCTTTTGACCAGGATAGTATTTATCAAGAGCACTGCGCAGTGCTTTAGCGCCATCAGGATTATGAGCACCATCCAAAATAAGGTCAGGCTTTTGGCTTACGCGCTCCAAGCGACCAGGCCAAATGGTGTTGGCAACGCCAAGGTGCAATGCCAGCTCATTAATTCTATCGTCCTGCTTAGATACCAGCTTGGCAGCTACGATTGCTACGCTAGTATTTTTGATTTGATGCTCACCAGGCAGCTTAATTTCATAGTCAGAAGCATAAAAATCACCTGCGTGAAGAGTAAACTTTTGACCATCCATGGAGCTTTCTACCTCTGTACCATAAAATGCTTTGCCATAAAGATATACCGGCGCTTCCTTAAACATAGCCATGGTAACAATAGGACCTAAAGCATTATCTCCCTCAGCAGCAGTAACCAGAGGTACCTTTTCCTTGATAATGCCAGCCTTTTGCATAGCAATACGCTCTACGCTATCGCCACAGCGGTCGGTATGGTCTAAAGAAACATTAGTGATTACAGATACTACAGGAGTAATAACATTGGTGGAATCCCAAAGGCCACCCATGCCTACCTCAATAACAGCATAATCTACCTTTTCCAGATAAAAATACAAAAAAGCTGCTGCAGTTAAAATTTCAAACTGAGTAGGCTGTTCACATACACCCTTTTTCACAATGCTATCTGCTGCAACCTTTACTGCAGTAATAGTAGTAGCAAAGGCTTCATCGCTAATTTCTTCACCATTCAGGCAAATTCTTTCATTATATCTTACCAGATGAGGAGAGGTAAACTTGCCAACCTTAAGGTTTGCAGCCAGCAGAATATTGGTAATCATGCTGGTTACAGAGCCTTTACCATTGGTACCAGTTACATGTATAGTTTTAATTTTCTGCTCAGGGTTGCCCAGCTCTCTAAGCAGCCCTTCAATTCTTTCCATTCCTAATTGAATACCAAATTTACCTAGATTTTCTAAATAGGAAAGGCTTTCTACATAATTCATAATTCATCCCCCATTTATAATGGAAAAGTACAAGAGCAATTTAAGTGCCCGTTTTAGCAGGCACCAAATTGCTCCGGAAGTACAATATTATAAGGTCTTCAAATATTCCAAGCGTTCTAGAATTGCTGCTTTCTTACCATTCAGCTCTTCTGCTTTAGCTTTTTCTTTAACAATTACAGCCTCAGGAGCTTTTGCCAGGAAGCCTTCATTGCCAAGCTTACCTTCTACGCGGCTCAGCTCTTTTTCAATAGTGGTCAGTTCTTTGTTCAGACGTTGGTTTTCTTTTTCAACATCAATCAAGCCAGCCAGAGGCAGATATACCTCAATGCCGCTTACAACTGCAGCCATTGCGTTTTCAGGCTTAGCAGCAGTATCTTCAAGAACGGTCAGCTCGCTGATTGCGCCCATCAGATGTACATAGTTAGCATTAGCCTCTACACCAGCCTTCAAGTCAGCAGCAGCCAGCATAATTGCAGGAACCTTCTTTCCAGGCGGTACATTTACTTCTGCACGCATGTTACGGATAGCCTTAATGCTTTCCATAATTGCACCCATCAGACGCTCTGCTTCGTCATCCATTAAGGACTCTTCAGCTTCAGGCCACTTGGAAATCATAATGCTGGAAGCCTCGTGAGGCAGGCATTGGTAAATTTCCTCGGTGATGAAGGGCATATAAGGATGGAGCAACTGCATAGCACTGGTCAGAACCTTAGCCAGTACATGCTGAGCGGTTGCACGCTCTTCAGGATTTTCTTTATTATACAGACGAGGCTTAGCAAGCTCGATATACCAGTCGCATACCTCGCCCCAGATGAAGTCATAAATCATGCGGCCAGCTTCGCCCAGCTCAAATTTGCCCAGCATCTCGGTAACACTCTTAGATGTATGCTGCAGACGGGACAGAATCCATTTATCAGCCAGAGTATAAGGAGCCAGCTTAGCATTAGGATCGTAGCCCTCCATGTTCATCAGAGCAAAGCGGGATGCGTTCCAAATCTTATTAGCAAAGTTACGGGTAGCTTCAACGCGTTCCCAATAGAAGCGCATATCGTTGCCCGGAGTGTTGCCGGTAATCAGCATAAAGCGCAGGGTATCAGCGCCGTATTTTTCAATAACTTCCAGCGGATCAATGCCGTTGCCTAAGGATTTAGACATCTTGCGGCCTTGGCTATCGCGAACCAGACCATGGATGAATACCTTCTCGAAGGGGATTTCCTTCATAAATTCCATACCCATAATGAGCATTCTTGCAACCCAGAAGAAAATAATATCGTAGCCAGTTACCAGAACGCTAGTAGGATAGAATTGCTTCAGTAGCGGATCATTGTCGGGCCAACCCATAGTGGAGAAGGGCCACAGAGCACTAGAGAACCAGGTGTCCAGTGCGTCCTCATCTTGATGAATATTGGTGCTGCCGCATTTCGGACAAGCAGTCAAATCAGTACGGGATGCATGCATTTCGCCGCAGTCATCACAGTACCAAACAGGGATACGGTGACCCCACCAGATTTGACGGGAAATACACCAGTCACGGATGTTATCCATCCAGCCAGTATAGGTTTTGGTAAAGCGTTCAGGAACAAATTGTGTACGACCGTCTTCAACACAGTCAACAGCAGCCTTAACCAAGGGCTCCATTTTTACGAACCATTGAGTGGATACCAAGGGCTCTACTACGCAGCCGCAGCGTTGGCAATGACCAACAGCATGGGAATGCTCTTCGATTTTTACAAGGTAGCCTTGCTCCTTCAGGTCGTTGACAATATTTTTACGGCACTCTTCACGAGTTTGACCTTCATATTTACCTGCTTCAGCAGTCATGAGGCCGTTCATACCGATAACAACGATGCTAGGCAGATTGTGACGAATACCCATTTCATAGTCATTGGGGTCATGGGACGGAGTAATTTTAACTGCACCAGTACCAAACTCCAAATCTACATAATCGTCAGCGATAATAGGAATCACGCGGTCAGTTAAAGGCAGACGTAATGTCTTGCCAACCAAATGACCGTAGCGAGGATCAGCAGGATTTACAGCTACAGCAGTATCGCCCAGCATGGTTTCAGGACGAGTGGTAGCAATAGTCAGATATGTACCCTCTTCTTCAACAACAGGATATTGGATATGCCACAGATGACCAGGATCATCCTTATGCTCAACCTCAATATCGCTCAGTGCGGTATTACAATTTACACACCAGTTTGTGATACGGGTACCTTTATAGATAAGTCCCTTTTCATATAAGGAGCAAAATACCTCACGAACTGCCTTGGAGCAGCCTTCATCCATAGTAAAGCGTTTACGCTCCCAGTCGCAGGAAACACCTAAATGCTTCAGCTGATTGATGATGCGGTCACCATATTGGTCCTTCCATTCCCAAACGCGTTTCAGGAACTCTTCACGACCAAGGTCATAACGAGTTTTGCCTTCTTCTTTTTTCAATACTTCTTCTACTTTGATTTGAGTTGCCAAGCCAGCATGGTCATAGCCAGGCATCCACAGGGTATTGTGACCCATCATACGGTGCCAACGAATCAGGATATCCTGCAGAGTGTTGTCCAATGCGTGACCCATATGCAGCTGACCGGTAATATTCGGAGGGGGAATTACAATACTGAAGGCTTCCTTACCTTCTTCAACCTCCGCATGGAATAAACGATTTTTTTCCCAGTATTCATACCACTTCTTCTCAACAGAAGCAGGGTCATAAACCTTAGGAATGTTATGCTCTTCTGCCATTTCTATTCCTCCTAAAATAATAATGATAATTAACTTATTTAGGCTCAGACGAAGCTGAGCAATAAAAAACGTCCTGCTCAAAATGAACAGGACGTATAAACGCGGTACCACCTATCTTCCCCATGTCAATTATGCAGCCTAAACACATCTGCTAATCATGAGGCACTCAAACACGTAACGTGTGTAAACGACTGCACCTACTTTAATTTCAGCACAGCAGCTCCCGGACTACAGTTAACCCTTCCCGCAACAGCTCTCACCACAACGCTGCTTCTCTTGGCCGGGGGTTGAGGATAACCCTTCCGTTCCTAGCTATTTAAGTATATTGCTATGCCTTATATCTTAACAATTTAATAGACCAGTGTCAACAGTTTTATAGTCAGCCTGACAAAATAAATACAAAAAGACTGCCGCCATCCTTTATGGACAGCGGCAGCCTTTTCACCCTACTTTCAATTTGGAAGGAATTTGTCTGAAAAATGGGTAAGTTTGTATGTGTATGTTTTTTTAAGTAATCTTCTTCAGGTAACTCTTTGGGATTGGAGAATGCTAACGAACCTGAAGAATAAAATTACTTTTTAGCGTTAATACCCTTTAGCTGTGTACAGTGTCCACAGCCTCCGGAACAGGAGCTGCAGCCAACGCAGCCTCCACTTTTTTGGGTTTTCAAAATGCTTTTAGCTGCCAAATATACAGCCGCAATAATTACCAAGCCAATAATCCATGTTGCCATTACAGCACCTCTTTTCTAAAACCATTTTAGGAGTGTTGCAGGCGGCCTGATTGGAGGGAGCAGCCGCCTGCCTATATAACTCTTAGCGAGCTTCTACACTCAATACATTTGAACTGCCTTTTTTGGCAGGACGAACAAGCAGATATATAAAGCCAATCAGCATTACTACTGCTATAGCAGCTCCAGCATCAAAGGCTTCGCCACCAACCAGCACCTTGCCCAGCTGATAGATAATCAGACAAACGCTGTAAGCATACAGATTTTGGAAGCAAATGGTTGCCCATGTCCACTTGGTGCTGTTCATCTCTCTGCTCATTGTAGCAATAGCTGCCAGACAAGGAGAGTTTAGCAGGTTGAACACCAGGAAGGAGAAGGCTGCCACAGCACTGGGGAACATTGCCATTACAGCATTCCACAGATCAGGCTCTTCTTCAGTAGCCTCTGCCAGACCGGACAAAATAGCCATAGTACTTACTACAGCCTCCTTAGCAACAAAGCCAGAGAAGGCTGCTGCTACGGATTGCCAGCTACTAAAGCCCAAGGGAGCAAAGATAGGAGCAATAGCACTACCAATTACTGCCATGAAGCTTTCTTCAACATTTTCTACCATTGCCAAGCTACCATCAACCATACCGCAGCTTGCCAAGAACCACATTACTACGCAGCACAGGAAGATTACAGTACCAGCTTTCTTCAAGAAGCCAGCTACACGCTCCCAAGCATGAATTAATACATTTTTCAACAGGGGCATATGATAAGGCGGAAGCTCCATAACAAAGGGAGCAGGTTCGCCTGCAAACAGCTCAGATTTTTTCAGAATAATGCAGGAGGTTACCACTGCAAAGAAGCCTAAGAAGTACATGATAGGTGCCATGTACCATTCACCACCCATAATCGCACCGGACAGTAACGCAATAACCGGCAGCTTAGCACCACAAGGAACAAAGGTGGTTGTCATAATAGTTAAGCGACGATCCTTTTCATTTTCAATAGTACGTGTTGCCATAATACCAGGCACACCACAGCCAGAAGAAATTAGAAGAGGAATAAAGCTTTTACCACTCATACCAAATTGGCGGAAGAAGCGGTCCATAATGAAGGCAACACGAGCCATGTAACCACAGTCTTCTAAGAAGCTCAGTAACAGGAATACAATTGCCATTTGAGGAGCAAAGCCAATAGGTGCACCAACACCACCGATAATACCATCAACAACTAAGGAAATAATCCAGTCCTCTGCTCCAGCAGCCTCTAGCTGAGCCGCAGCCCAAGGCATAATCCATTCGCCAAAAAGCGTATCATTAGTAAAGTCCGTTACGATAGTGCCTACAGTTTCTACAGCAATGTAATATACAAGGAACATTACTGCAGCAAAGATTGGCAGTGCCAAAAAGCGGTTTGTCATAATACGGTCAATCTTGTCGGAGGTGCTTACACCAGTAACGCCTTTTTTAACAGCTTTCCCTACAAGCCTACCAATATATTCGTAACGCGCATTAGTAATGATGCTTTCGCTATCATCATCCAACTGCTCTTCGCAGCAGGAAATAATTTCTTCAAGCTTCGCTTTTTCAGCTTCAGAAATCTTTAAGGATTTATAAACCTCATTATCTCGTTCAAACAGCTTTACTAATAGCCAACGCTCACCAGCACCACAAGCACGCTCACCCACAAGCTTTTTGATATTCTTTAAAGCCTGCTCAACCTCTTCAGGGAAGGAGATATATTTAGGAGCTACACTCTTAGTAGCTTCTAAGGCCTTGTACATTGCGTCCTTGGTTCCCTCACCGCTAATAGCAGCAGCTTCAGCAACCTTACAGCCTAAAGCCTTTTCCAAAACAGCAACATCAATTTTATCACCGTTTTTACGAGAGATATCCATCATATTCAGCGTAATTGCTACCGGAATTCCCATCTCTAAAAGCTGTGTTGTCAAATACAGGTTACGTTCAATATTGGAGCTATCTACAAGATTCAAGATAGCATCTACCTTATTATCCAAAAGATAATTTCTGGAGATTACTTCCTCTAGTGTATACGGAGAAAGAGAGTAAATACCTGGCAAGTCAGTTATTGTCACTTCCTTATTACCCTTAAGCTTGCCCTCTTTCTTTTCTACAGTTACACCAGGCCAGTTACCCACATATTGATT
>USBG01000067.1 GCA_900552855.1 uncultured Phascolarctobacterium sp.
ATGGCTGGATGTACAACGCGAAGACTTCAAACGTCTGGGTGTTTTAGGTGATTGGGATCATCCCTATGTAACCCTGCATCATGACTTCGAAGCTGAGCAAATCCGCGTATTTGGTGAAATGGCTAAAAAAGGCTATATCTACAAAGGCAAGAAAACCGTTTACTGGTGCCCTCACTGCGAAACTGCTCTGGCAGAAGCTGAAATCGAATATGGTGAGCAAAAAACTCCGACCATTTATGTAAAAATGCCCATTATCAAAGATAATGGCCAAACTCCTGAGGCTGCTAAGGGTAAACCGTCCTACATGGTAATTTGGACCACCACCCCTTGGACCATGCCTGCTAACGTTGCAGTTGCTCTGAACCCTGATCTGGAATATGCATGGGTTGAATGCGAAGGCGAAGTTCTCTTCATGGCAAGAGAGCTGCTGGACCAAGTTGGCAAAGCTTGCCATAAGGACCTGAGCAATGTTCTGGGTATTACCTTAGGTAAAGACATGGAATTTGCAGAATGCAAACATCCTATGCCTGAGCTGGACCGTAAATCCCTGGTTGTTTTAGCTGACTATGTAACTCTGGAAGCTGGTACCGGTTGCGTACATACTGCTCCTGGTCATGGTGATGTTGACTTTGAAACTGGCCTGAGATACAAGCTGCCCATCCTGTGCCCCGTTGATGCACAAGGCAAGCTGACTGCTGAGGCTGGCGAGCAATTTGCTGGTATGTTCGTATTTGATTCTAATATTCCTATCCTGAAGCATTTGGCTGAGCTGAATATGCTGTTGGGCAAAGAAAACATTAAGCACCAATACGCACACTGCTGGCGCTGCAAAAACCCCATCATCTTCCGTGCTACCTCTCAATGGTTTGCGTCTGTAGATGGTTTCCGTGATGATGCTTTGAAGGCTATTGCTAACGATGTACAATGGATTCCTTCCTGGGGTGAACAACGTATCCATAACATGGTTGCTGATCGTCATGACTGGTGCATCAGCCGTCAACGTGTATGGGGCGTACCTATTCCTGTATTCTACTGCGACAACTGCGGCGAGCATATGATCAACGATGCTACTATTAATTCCGTAGCTGAAGCATTTGCTAAAGAAGGTAGTGATGCTTGGTGGGCTCATACTGCTGAAGAGCTGATGCCTGCTGGCACTGTTTGCCCCAAATGCGGTGGTACTCACTTCCATAAAGAAACTGACATCATGGACGTTTGGTTCGACTCCGGTTCTACCCATATGTCCGTATGTGCACAACGTCCTGAGCTGAGCTGGCCGGTAGATATGTACCTGGAAGGCAGCGACCAACATCGTGGCTGGTTCCAATCCTCTCTGCTGACCTCTGTTGCTGTAACTGGCAAGGCTCCTTATAAATCTGTTCTGACTCATGGTTATGTTGTTGACGGTGAAGGCCGTAAGATGTCTAAATCTGTTGGTAACGTAGTTATTCCGCAAGACGTAATTAAACAATATGGTGCAGATATCATTCGTCTGTGGGCTGCTTCCTCTGATTATAAGGCAGATATCCGTATCTCCCCGAAAATCCTGAAACAGCTGTCTGAGGTATATCGTAAGATCCGTAACACCATGCGTTACATCCTGAGCAACACCAACGACTTCAATTATGAAACTGATGCAGTTCCGTTCAATGAAATGCTGGAGCTGGATCGTTGGGCTCTGATGCATCTGCAGCTCCTGAAGAAGGAAGTTACCGCTGCTTACGAATCTTATGATTTCCATGTTCTGTATCATGCAATCCACAACTTCTGTACTGTTGAAATGTCCAGCTTCTACCTAGATATCCTCAAAGACAGACTGTATGCTTACAAAGCAGACAGCAAGGAACGTCGTAGCGCTCAAACTGCTATGTACGAAATCCTCATGGATCTGGTTGTAATGCTGACTCCTGTTCTGAGCTTTACCATGGAAGAAGTATGGCAATTCATGAAGAAACCTGCTAACGCTCCGGAATCTGTACAAATGGTTCCCTGGCCGGAAATCAAAGAAGAATACATTGACGAAGCTTTGGAAGCTAAATGGGATAACTTCATTGGCATCCGCAGCGAAATCACCAAAGTACTGGAAGTTGCACGCCGCAACAAGGTTATCGGTCACTCCCTGGATGCTGCAGTAGTTCTGCATGCAGAAGGCGAAGCACTGGAAATCTTGAAATCCGTAGAGGCTAACCTGTCTACTCTGCTGATTGTTTCTCGTGCTGCTGTTGTAGAAGGCGTTGCTGAAGGCGCTGAAGCAACTGGTCGTGAAGATCTGAAGGTTACTGTAAAAGCAGCTGAAGGCATTAAGTGCGAACGCTGCTGGATCTATAGCGATGAAGTAGGTCAAGATGCTGAGCATCCTACCCTGTGCCGTCGTTGCGCTGAAGCAGTAAAATAAAAATTTAAGTAAATCAGTGTAAAACCAAGCGTGGTTGGCTCTACTTGTCATGAGTAGAGCACCACGCTTATTTTTTTACATAATCACCCTATTTGGCGTCAAAATGTTACAAATTATGTTTTGCAGAAAAGCAATCTTATGGTAAAATAAAGACAATATATTTAAATTTATGGAGGTGAACCTGTTTTCCTAGCTTAGGAAGCAGACTTTTTTGGACTATCTTATAATTGTTTTTAATGTCTTTGTGATATTGTTTTTAGTTGCGCTAAATGGCTTTTTTGTGGCGTCAGAGTTTTCTATCGTAAAGGTTCGTCCTTCTCGTTTAGATGCATTGATTAAAGAGGGAAATCCTCGTGCCGTACATGCTAAAAAGGTTACAGAGCATTTGGACGCCTTTTTGTCAGTAACTCAGCTTGGTATTACCATTGCTTCTTTAGGATTAGGTTGGATTGGTGAGCCTACTGTTGCTAAGATTATGGCTCCTGTATTCCACTCCTTTAATGTCCCGCCGCAGATTGAGCATACATTAGCATTTATTGTTGGCTTCTCTGTAATTACTGCTCTGCACATTGTTCTTGGTGAGCTTGTCCCAAAATCCTTATCCATTCAAAAGACAGAGCAGGTTGTACTTTTTGTATCTTGGCCGTTGATTGTTTTTGATAAGATGATGTACCCTGCTGTATGGGTGCTGAATCATTTAGCAAACTGGATTTTACGTTGTATGGGTGTTAAGGCTGCTAGTGAGGCTGAAGAGGCTCATAACGAGGAAGAAATCCGTATCCTGATGGAGGAAAGCCATAAACACGGTTATATTGATAAAACAGAGCTGACCTATTTGGATAACGTTTTTGATTTTTCTGAGCGTCATGCCAGTGATATTATGGTACCGCGTACAGATATGATTTGTATGTATCTGGAGGATTCCGTAGAGGAAAACATTAAAGTTGCTTTAAGTGAGCGTATGACTCGTTATCCTATTTGTGAAGAGGACAAGGACCATATTATCGGCTTTTTGCATATCAAGGATTTACTGCGTGCTCTGCATGATGGTAAAAAGCCTGATTTGCGCAGCATGGCACGTGATGTTATTGTTGTACCGGAGTCCCTGCCTATTAGCAAGCTGCTGCGTACTTTGCAAAAACATCGTAGTCAATTGGCAATTCTCATTGACGAATACGGTGGTACTGCTGGTATGGTAACAGTAGAAGATATTTTAGAGGAAATCGTAGGCGAAATTCAGGACGAATTTGATGAAGAGCGACCTGAGGTTGAGGATAAGGGTGATAAGACCTATTCTGTAGACGGTAAAATGCTGTTGGATGATGTAAATGATTTCTTTGAGCTGGAGCTGGATACAGAAAATTGTGATACCATTGGTGGTTGGGTTTATGCTCAGATTGACTATACTCCCAAGGTTGGACAAAAGGTAGAAAATGACAAGGCTGTATTCATTGTAGAGGAAATTGATAAAATGCGTATTACACGCGTTTTAGTTAAGCTGCGTCATGAACCTGAAAAAATCCACGAGGAATTAAAAGAAGAATATTTAGAGGATGTGCAGTAAGAGCATCATTCTCAAAAAATTACCCCGGAGCTTAGGCTTCGGGGTTTTTGTATGTGATTTGAAAAAAGTATTATTGTTAAAAATTGTAGTTTACTGCTATTTCGTTTTTACATGTAGGGGATGGAGAATCATAAATTGGGAAAAGTAATTGTAAAAAGATTTATATATTACCATATGGTCAAGATTATGAAACTGAATAATAAAGAAGTAATTTATCTATAATGATTTTAAACATAAAAAATTGAAAATACGAATATCAAAATTTATTTAAATAGACAATAAAAAGCGACTGATGCTTCAAATTAAAGTAGGAAGTCATCAGGCGCTTATGAAGGTGTCAGTTGTTATAGAAAACAGCTTGACTTAATTTTTACATGTCATGCAAATTGTTGGAGATATTGCTGTGACGCAGGAAGTTTAAGGTTACTTCAGGGAAGGAAGCATAGCTCAGTACATCCTCTACAGGTGCATTGGGGAAGCCTTCTTCAGCCAGTTTTTCACGCAGCTTCTTCATTTGCGGTTGGATATCATCTGCAGGGCGGTGGTCGATTTGCGGAGCATCACCAATTGCGAGGCGTTTTACCTCGGGATCGATAGGAGCAGGAGTGCGGCCATATTTGCCAAGGATAAGGTCCTTAACCTCGCGAGGTATCATTTTGTAGCGGCCCAGAGCAACGTTCAGTACAGCCATAGAGCCAACAATTTGGCTAGTAGGAGTTACCAGCGGAGGATAGCCAAGCTCTGCACGTACACGAGGCATTTCTTCCAACAGCTGAGGATATTTATCAGCAACGCCCATTTCACGCATTTGGTTTAAAAGGTTGGACAGCATACCGCCAGGAATTTGGAAGGTCAGTACCTTGGGGTCAATAGGAATGTTGCCGTTTAAATTAAAGTCACGATTCAAATTAGTGCGAACGGTTTTGAAGTAGTCAGCCAAATCATGGAGCATAGGCAGGTCTAAACCAGTGTCGCGGTCGGTACCTTGCAGTGTTGCAACGATGGACTCAGTGCAGGGCTGGCTTGTAGATGCTGCAAAAGGAGAGAGTGCAGTATCAATCATATCAACGCCTGCTTCAATAGCTTTAAGATAGGTCATATCGCCCATTCCACTGGTAAAATGAGTATGCAGGTCAATAGGAATTTGAATTTCTGCTTTAAGGCTCTTAATCAGCTGTTCAGCAGCATAGGGGCGCAGCAGACCAGCCATATCTTTAATACAAATAGAATCAGCACCCATTTGTACAAGCTCTTTGCCAAGCTTTACAAAGTCGCTATCTTTATGATAAGGGCTAATGGTGTATACGATGCAGCCTTGAACATGAGCGCCCGCTTCTTTAGCGGCACGCATTGCACATTCTAGGTTACGAGTATCATTAAGTGCGTCAAAAATACGGATGATGGATACGCCATTGGCAACAGAACGATTTACAAACTCTCTAACAACATCATCTGCATAGTGATTGTAGCCAAGTACGTTCTGACCGCGAAGAAGCATTTGGATGGGAGTTTTAGGAAGATGCTTTTTCAAGGTGCGCAGTCTTTGCCAAGGATCTTCGTTAAGGAAACGCAGGCAAGAGTCGAAGGTGGCGCCGCCCCATGCTTCTAATGCGTAGTATCCAGCATTGTCCAGCTGTTCTAAAGCAGGAAGCATATCGGTAATACGCATTCTGGTTGCAGCCAAGGACTGGTGACCATCACGCAGTACTGTTTCAACTATTTTCAGTGGTTGTTTAGTCATTATTATCACTCCGAGTAAAATGTAGTGTTTTTTAGTCCCTCTCCAAGGACATTGTTTAAATTAAAAGTCACCTGCATTTTTTTGTGTAAAATAATAATTCATAAATTACAGCAGGTTAAAGTTAGTTTAATGGACTATACTAAAGAAGGGATATATAGCCAATTATGTATACATTATATCATAAATATGTGCAATAAAAAAGAGAAAAGAATACTGTATACAAATAATTTGTAAAAAAATTACCGCAGCCATATGACTGCGGTATATTTTTAGTTAGAAGTAGGTTTGTTACTTACGACAGGAGCTTTACCAAGAATTTCGTTAACACGGTCACGCATATTCTTACGTTTACTTGCAGGTTCTGTGCTAACCTCGGATTTGGGTTCGGATACTTCTTTGTTTTTATGAGGATCGGTAATGATGGTTTCGTTGCCAGATTCCTTTTTCTTATCTTTATCCTTATCCTTTTCGTCCTCTTGCTCAATCTTAGGTTCGGGCGGAACCTTTACACCGGGATTGACAAAGTCATGAGCAGGAGTTTTAGCAAGAGCTTTTACCATAAATTCATGCCAGATGGAAAGGGGGGCACCACTGCCATATACATAACCCATGGATTTGTTATTATCATCACCAACCCAAACAGCGGTTGTCAGGTCAGGAGTGTAGCCTACAAACCATGCATCGATATTGGTATCGGTTGTACCGGTTTTACCAGCTGCAGGACGACCAATGCCCATGCCGCCGCCAGTACCGGAGATAAGAACATCCTGGAGCATATTAGTTGTAAGATAAGCTGCTTTAGCATCAATAACATTTTTAGCAGAAGGTTTTTGTTCGTAGAGAACTTTACCTTCACGGTCAACGATTTTGATTAAAGCATAGGGATGGCAGTATTTGCCATTAGTAGCAAGTACACCGTAAGCAGATGCCATTTCGATAGGACTTACACCCTTGCTAAGACCACCTAATGCCATAGAAAGGTTTGTATCGTTATATTTACCGGAATCAACTAAAGTAGTAATGCCCATTTTTTCAGCATTAGTAATAATTTTATCAACGCCAACCTCACGAGCCAATTTTACAGTAGGCACGTTGAGAGAACGTTTTAATGCAGTACGTAGGCTTACCTTGCCATGCCATTTCATATCGGAGTTTTGGGGTTTCCAGCCAGGCCAGAATTCTTCTTCTTTATCTTCAATAACACTTGCAGGAGTAAAGCCGTTTTCCATTGCAGTAAGATATACAAAGGGTTTGAAGGCAGAACCGGGCTGACGTGCTGCCAAGGTAGCACGATTAAATTTGTCTTGACCACGACCACCTACCATTGCTTTAACTTGACCATTGTTAGGATCAACAGCAACAAGTGCAACCTGAGGCTGGGTCAAGCCGTTACCATCGTCATAGAAGTTAGGAAGATGGTGCAAAGCGTTTTCAGCAGCTAATTGCATATCGCTATCAAGAGTGGTGTAAATTTTGAGACCACCCTTATAGAGAGCATCTGCACCAACCTCGCTTATAACCTTTTGCGTAATCATATCAAAGAAATAGAAGCGAGGATCACCCTTGCTAGTTGCGTTGGCAGTACGGTAAACCAGTTTTTGACTTTTCGCAGCATTGGCTTCAGCTTCATCAATCATACCATATTTGTACATTTGGTCGATTACAAGCTCTTTACGCTCCTTACTAGCCTGTGGATTTTCAAAGGGATTGAAATAGTTGGGGCTTTTGGGGATTGCAGCTAAAGTGGCAGCTTCTGCAATAGTCAAATCCTGAACATGCTTACCAAAGTAGTACATAGAAGCACTTTCTATGCCATAAGCTCCTTGACCAAAATATATTTGATTTAGGTACATGGTAAGAATCTCGTCTTTGGTATACTTGTGTTCAAGCTCTTTGGCAATAAATGCTTCCTTAATCTTGCGGACAATAGTACGCTCTTGAGTAAGAAAAGCATTTTTAGCTAACTGCTGAGTGATAGTACTACCACCTTGAACCTCTCGGCCGGATAGCGTGGATACAAGAGCACGAGCTGTTCCACGGAAATCGATACCACCGTGTTCGTAAAAGCGATTATCCTCGATTGCTATGAATGCCTGTTGCACATGCTTAGGAATCTTATCAAAGGTTACTGGCACACGTCTTTCTACAGAAAGAGTTGTGTAAATAACATTGCCCTTGATGTCGTAGAATTGAGAAGCTGCATCAGGAGTTAACGCATCATCCATATTTGGCGGAGCAAAAAAACTAGAGAAGCCATATAGGACAGAAACACCCATTGCAATCAGACAAAAAACACAAACAAAAAGAAGTTTAATGATTTTAAACATGTTTTACCTCTGATCTATATTAAATTTAGATTTTGTTATTTGAAAGTCTAAGGACTTTTAAATAACAATCGATTAATTATATCATTTTTAATAGGATTTGTCATTTTTTATGTGATAAAGCCATAGAAAGTACGTAGAAACGCTAGTATATAAATAAAAAAAGAAAAAATTAGAAATTTTTTCAAAAAAGTGTTGACACATTGTGAATGAAGTGGTATTATAAACAAGTCGTCAGCAACAAGACGACAACGAACCTTGAAAACTGAACAATAACCTAGAAAAAAGCGAATGTGCGG
>USBG01000068.1 GCA_900552855.1 uncultured Phascolarctobacterium sp.
GATAACATTTACATGGTAAATGTAACGTACAACGTCGTCCTGAATAGCTTCATTCATAGCCTCAAACATATCATATGCTTCAAACTTGTATTCAACCAACGGGTCCTTTTGACCATAAGCACGAAGACCTACGCCTTCACGAAGCATATCCATAGCATCCAGGTGCTCCATCCAGTGATTGTCTACAACCTTCAGCATAACCAGGTTTTCCAGCTCACGCATCAGCTCAGAGCCAATAGCAGCCTCACGCTGCTGATAAGTCTCCTCTGCTACCTTATGCAGGTATTCATCCAGCTCTTCACGGCTCAGATTTTGCAGATAATCAACAGTCAGCAGGCCACGAGGAGCAAAGAACTCCTCTGCATAATTGATCAGGGCATTTAAGTCCCAATCCTCAGAGTAAACCTCAGGGGGAGCATACATAGCCATGGTACGTTGAACAACCTTCTCAACCATGTCCTTAATGTTGCCACGCAGGTCCTCCTGACGCAAAATTTTCTTACGCTCTGCGTAAATAACCTCACGCTGCTGGTTCATAACATCGTCATACTCCAGTACGTGCTTACGAATGCTGAAGTTGCGTGCTTCAACCTTCTTCTGAGCATTTTCGATGGATTTGGTAACAAGGCTATGCTCAATAGGCTCGTCATCCTCCATGCCCAGCTTATCCATAATACCAGAAATGCTGTCACTGCCAAAGAGACGCATTAAATCGTCCTCTAAGCTCAGGAAGAACTTGGAGGAGCCAGGGTCACCCTGACGTGCGCAGCGGCCACGGAGCTGATTATCAATACGACGGCTTTCGTGACGCTCTGTACCAATGATATGCAAGCCACCAAGCTCGGGCACGCCCTCGCCCAGGGTAATATCAGTACCACGACCTGCCATGTTAGTAGCAATGGTTACAGCGCCATATTGACCTGCATGAGAAATAATCTCTGCTTCCTTTTCATGATACTTAGCATTAAGCACATTGTGAGGAATGCCACGACGCTTCAGCATCGCAGACAGCTCTTCAGATTGTGCAATAGAGGTAGTACCAACCAGTACCGGACGACCAGACTTATGACATTCTTCAATCTCATTAGCTGCAGCCTTGTACTTAGCCAGCTTGGTTTTATAGATAACGTCAGGATAATCCACACGAATCAAGGGTTTATTGGTGGGAATTACCACAACGCTTAGGTTGTAAATTTTTTGGAACTCCTGCTCCTCAGTCTTAGCTGTACCAGTCATACCAGCCAGCTTATTGTACATACGGAAGTAGTTCTGGAAGGTTACGGTTGCTAGAGTTTGGCTTTCACGTTCAACCTTAACGCCTTCCTTAGCCTCAATAGCCTGATGCAGACCCTCGGAGAAGCGACGGCCAAACATTAAACGACCAGTAAATTCATCAACGATAATAACCTGACCATCCTTAACAACATAGTCACGGTCACGATGCATCAAAGCCTTAGCCTTCAAAGCACACATCAGCTGGTGAGAATAGTCCACGCCATGCTCATTATCATAAAGATTGCCAATGCCCAGCATTTTTTCAGCCTTAGCAATACCTACCTCAGTAGGAGCAACCTGTCTTTGCTTTTCATCAACTGTATAGTCTTCACCCTCGCTCATGGTAGCAACTACACCAGCCAAAACTCTATACAAATCAGTAGATTTTTCGCCAGGGCCAGAAATAATAAGCGGAGTACGAGCCTCGTCGATTAAAATACTGTCAACCTCATCGACGATACAATAGTTAAGCTCTCTTTGAACCATCTGGTCCTCGCTAACAACCATGTTATCACGCAGATAGTCAAAGCCAAACTCATTATTGGTACCATAGGTAATATCTGCAGCATAAGCAGCACGACGAGATACAAAGTCCATATCATGAACGACCAAACCAACGGACAAGCCCAAGGCTTTATAAATACGACCCATGTCCTCACTGTCACGACGAGCCAGATAATCATTGACAGTAACAACGTGAACGCCTTTACCAGTCAACGCATTCAAATATGTAGGCAGAGTTGCAACCAAAGTTTTACCTTCACCGGTACGCATCTCTGCAATCTTGCCACGGTGCAGAACAACACCGCCAATCATTTGTACATCAAAATGGCGCATGCCAGTTACACGTTTGGATGCCTCACGTACAACAGCAAATGCCTCAGGCAAAATATCATCAAGGGTTTCGCCCTTTTGCAGACGAACCTTGAACTCCATAGTCTTAGCAGCCAGATTAGCGGAGCTTAAGCTTTCCATGCTTTTTTCCAGGCTATTAATCTTATCGACAATAGTGCGAATTTGCTTCAATTCTTTTTCATTGGGATCACCAAAAATTTTCTTTAAAATGCCTTCGAGCAAAACGATCACTCCTTAATTTTGTGGTGTACAAAAAACAATACACCTAGCATAAATTATATCAGACTCTATCTCAAAAAGCAAAAAGCACAGGAAGAAATCCTGTGCTTTTTTTGTGAAAAATTTAGGTTAAATTAATTATTTTAATTCGGGGGACAGAAGACCATATTTACCATCTTTGCGACGATATACCACATTAGTGCTGTCCAGGTCAGGATCGAAGAATACGAAGAAGTCATGGTTCAGAAGATTCATCTGCATGATTGCCTCTTCAACGCTCATAGGACGAAGAACAAACTTCTTGTTTTTAACAACTTCAAATTCGTCATCGCGAGCTTCCTCAACTACAGGAACAGGAGTAGGATCTACAAAGTTGCTATATTTTCTCTTCATCAGACGAGTTTTATATTTATGAACCTGACGTTCAATCTTCTCTACTACCAAATCGATGGAGGAGTACATATCCTTAGTATTCTCTTGCGCTCTCAGTAAGATGCCACTCGCCGGAACAGTAATTTCAACGATGTGGTTGCCCTTTTCAACCTTCAACACTGCAGAAATATCGCCAACGGTCTTGAACTGTTTGGTAACTTTCGCGATTTTTTTCTCCACATACTCTCTCAGAGCCGGAGTTACTTCAATGTTTCTGCCTTTTACGTTTACACTCATGATTCATGCCTCCTTGTAAATCAAGGTTTAGGATTTCTCCTTTGCTTATATAGTTCGCCAAAGGCCCTTTTTCTCCTGCAAATTTTATACTTTCCTTTGAATATTTTTAAAATCTGTTCAAAAGTGTAACACTTTTACCACATAATGACTTATTTCACCAATACGACACAATTAACAAAAGACTATCAAGATAATAAATAAACTAAAAGCTAACCATTTAATGGCTTCAGCTTTTCCTAAATCAGAGAATAAAATTTCCCGCCGCCCATAAAACAAAAAAGGAGCCACTCCATAGAGCAGCTCCAATAGTGATTATTAAATTACAGAACCTTGGACAAGAACAGCTTAGTACGTTCTTCCTTAGGATTGCCGAAGATTTCTTCAGGGTCACCCTCTTCAAGGATGATGCCGCCATCAACAAAGCATACTCTGTCGCCAACCTCACGAGCAAAGCCCATTTCGTGAGTTACAACAGCCATAGTCATACCTTCCTCGGCCAGGCTCTTCATAACATCAAGTACCTCGTTAACCATCTCAGGATCCAAAGCAGAGGTAGGCTCATCAAAAAGCAGTGCCTTAGGCTTCATGCACAGGGCACGAGCAATAGCAACACGCTGCTGTTGACCGCCAGAAAGCTGGTCCGGATATGATTTAGCCTTATCCACAAGGCCAACCTTTTTCAGATACATCATAGCAGTTTCTTCTGCTTCCTTACGAGCAACGCCACGCACCTTCATAGGCGCCAGCACCAGGTTTTCCAAAACGGTCATATGAGGGAACAGGTTAAAACGTTGGAACACCATGCCAACCTCTTTACGTACCTCGTTAATATTAGCCTCACCATTTAAGGGAATACCATCAAATACAATGCTGCCACTAGTAGGCTCTTCTAAAAAGTTGATGCAGCGCAGCAAAGTACTTTTACCACTACCAGAGGGGCCGATGATTACGACAACCTCTTTCTCTTTAATGGTCAAATTTACACCCTTGAGGACATGAATGTCACCAAAGCTTTTTTTCAAATCAGTAATTTTAATCAATTCTTTTGTCATTTTGTATCAAACCTCTTCTCCAGCAGGCCGGTGAATCTTGCAACGGCAAAAGTCATAATCAGATAAATAATAGCAACAACCATCCATATTTCCAAAGAAGCATAGGTACGTGCAATTACCAGCTGACCACGACGAGTCAGCTCCTCAAAGCCGATAACGGAAACCAAAGAGGAGTCCTTCAGCATAGCAATAAACTCGTTGCCTAAAGGAGGAATGATGCGCTTAAAGGCTTGGGGCAGGATAATGTAACGCATGGTTTGCCACCAGCTCATACCCAAGCTACGGCCAGCCTCCATTTGACCTTTATCAATGGATTGAATACCGCCACGGAAAATTTCTGCAATATAAGCACCACTGTTAATGGAGCAAGCAGTTACAGCCGCTAAAAACGGATCAACACGATTACCTGTAAGGCCAGGTAATGCAAAATAAACAAGGAAGATTTGAATCAGCAGCGGAGTGCCACGGATAAAATCAACATATACATTTGCAAGATAACGCAGGGGTTTTACCTTGCACAGACGTGCAATGCCAAGCATACAGCCTATAACAAGACCCATTGCCACACTAATAGCAGTGATTTGTACAGTAATTGCCGCACCAGCTAAAAGTAATGGTACAGATTCAACCATTAATTCTGTGTTTAAATTCATGAAACCCATCCCTTCTTATCGGCAGAACTTGCTGCCCTTAATTTTTAGGAGGCCTATGGCCAACTACGCAAAGAATGCAGAAGCATAAAAGCCCTGCAATACCAAAATCCCTAAAACAGGGGACACTTTTCTGAATCGGCAGCAGCCGACTAAACTACTCTCCCCTGCTATAGGGAATAAGGAGGGACCAAAAAATCCCTCCATAGATAACCTAATTTATATTTGATACTCCGCAATTATTTTTGTTGAGCACCGAACCATTTGGTGTAAATCTTGTCAAACTCACCATTCTTTTTCAGCTCAGCCATAGCCTTATTGATTTCAGGTGCCAGCTTGCTGTCTTTTTTCATAGCCATGCCGTATTGTTCAGCATCCATTTTTTCGCCAACATATTTAGCATGTTGGTTACCGCCCTGAGCCAGATAATATTCAACTACAGGAGCATCATTGATAACAGCATCAGCACCACCGTTTTTCAGCTCCATAGAAGCCTCGGCCTGACTATTGAAGGCAGTGATTTGAGCGTCCTTTACGCTTCTAGCCTTTTTCTCGCCAGTAGTACCGATTTGGCAGGCAATACGCTTGCCTTCCAGGTCCTTAAGGCTCTTGATATCATTGTTGTTTTTGTCAACCATGATTACAAGACCGGAAGTATAGTACGGCTCAGAGAAGGTGACAGATTTCTTACGTTCCTCGGTAATGCTCATACCGGAAACAGCAACATCAATATTATTGGCGTTGAGTGCAGGAATAAGAGCATCAAAGCCCATATTTTGGATTTCTACCTTGTAGCCAGCCTGTTTGCCAATAGCGCGGATAAGATCCATGTCGAAGCCAGAAAATTCTGTCTTGCCCTCTTCTTGAAATTCAAAGGGTGCAAAGGTCGGATTAGTTGCTACACGCAAAACCTTAGCATCACCTTTTGCGGCATCATTACCACCGCAGCCTGCCAGCATAGAGCATGCCAGCATACCCATTACGATTCCCTTTAATACTTTATTCATTTGTGATTCCCCCTCATTTGTCCTCTTTGTTTTCAATATTTTTCTTTATTTTATAATTATAAACGGAGCACTAAAGTTAAACCATAAGTGCTCCGCTAAGAAAGACAATGATTAAATAATTATTTCTTTACTTCGCCAAACCATTTAGCATAAATCTTGTCATATTCGCCGTTCTTTTTCAGTTCAGCCAATGCTTTGTTGATTTCGCCAGCCAATTTGTCGTTGCCTTTTTTAACAGCCAAACCATATTGCTCAGCTTCCATAACTTCGCCAACGGTCATTGCAGTTTTATTGCCGCCTTGAGCCAGATAGTAGCCAACAACAGGGCTATCGTTGATAACAGCGTCAACGCCTTTGTTTTGCAGCTCCAGAGCAGCTTCAGTATTAGTGTTGTAAGCAGTTACTTGTGCGTCCTTAACGGTTCTTGCTTTGTTTTCGCCAGTGGTACCGATTTGAACTGCAATGCGTTTACCTTCCAGGTCTTTAATACCCTTAACCTCGGTGTTGTCCTTGTTAACCATAACAATCAAACCGGAAGTATAGTACGGATCAGTGAAGGTAACAGCCTTTTGACGTTCTTCGGTAATGCTCATGCCTGCTGCAACCATATCAATATTGCCTGCATTCAGAGCAGGAATCAGAGCATCAAAGCCCATGTTTTGAATTTCTACCTTATAGCCCATTTGTTTACCAATTGCACGAGCCAGGTCCATATCAAAGCCAGTATATTCCTTGCTGCCTTCTTCTTGGAACTCAAAGGGAGCAAAGGTAGGTTCAGTACCTACACGCAATACCTTTTCTGCATTTTTATCAGCTTTGTCGCTACCGCCACAACCAGCGGTCAGCATTGCTACTGCTGTAATTACAGCCATCATCATAATAACAAGTTTCTTCATAATTAATCCCTCCAAAGTCATTTGCAATGCATATTTAAAAGTTGAATATAGTATATACCCAAATTCCGAATCTGTAAAGAGGAAAATTCATAAAAAAGCAGAAATTTGGTATAAAAATAAATAGCAGCTCAGCTGACCTGGTTTTCGCCCCCACACTCGCCTGCTGGAAGGTTCGCTCCTAAGCATCATACGCTCCCCACTACTACTCCTCTCGCCGTCATCATTAATTATACGGTGGAATATTATTCATACTCTCTTACCGCTGCGGCAGGACTTACTTCTATACTGCACCGTGCTCATAGCTAATTTAAGCTACTTACGTGGATCGCTTCGCCTGCAACTGGCATCGACTTTCAACCACAGACCTGAGCTGCTCTATTATTATACGCTTCTGAAAATTTTTATGCAAGTATCATCATAGACTTTAATATTTTCAAAGAAAGTGATATACTATTCTTACTTTCTAAAGGAACGGATGTTATAAATATGATTGCAATTCCTCAATGTCTCGATTTTCCTGACGCCTATCGCACTAAGGAAATTTGCGACTTTTATTTAAGAATGCTTGAAATTAAAAATAGAGATGTTTATCTGCATAGTAAGCAGGTGGCTAATTATTCGGCCAGTGTAGCTGCAAAAATAGGTCTGCCGCCCGGAGATGTATCTAAGATTAAGACAGCAGCCCTGCTCCATGATATAGGACAGCTTGCTGTTCCCAATATTATCTTAGCCAAGATACCCTTTTTATCGACGCGTGAGTTTTCTCTCTACAAACGTCACTGCATAGCAGGTGCAAGTATGCTAGAGAATATTCCCGAGCTGGCCTATATTACAGATATTATCCGCTGCCATCACGAAAACTGGGATGGCACAGGCTATCCTAAACGCTTAAAGGGACAAAATATTCCCATTGGGGCCCGCATTATAGCTGTTGCCAATTATTATGACCGCAATCTGAACCCCTGCACCCAGCACTACCAAAAGTCCCACGAGGAAGCAATTGTAGAGCTGCAGGACAAGGCAGGTCAGGCCTTTGACCCAGCAATCGTCAAAGCCTTCATTGAAGCAATTCTCCCTAAACAAAAATAAGCTCTGTCATTGATTATTAATAATCAGACAGAGCTTTTTTCATACACAAAGTACTTTATGCATAAATTATTGTAAATATACAGCATTATGCATAACTAGCAAGCACAGAAGATTTTCTTCGCAATTTATCCACCATACATTCTATCTAAAGCATAGTACTTCAAAAATAGCTTGGTATAACATTTATATAGTGATAAATTTAAGCTACCTATTTTAGCAAAGACATTTTCATAATTGGATTTAGAAGATTTCCATATATCTTCAACTTTCTAGCTCTATTTACAAATAAATATTTTAGAACTACATTCTTCTTCCTTTATATATGCACATAAAATAAAAAAGCACTTCGATTTCTCGAAGTGCTGATTTTACCTGGTGGGCGCTAACGGGATCGAACCGCTGACATTCTGCTTGTAAGGCAGACGCTCTCCCAGCTGAGCTAAGCGCCCGTAAATGGTGACCGGTAGGGGAATCGAACCCCTGATACCGCCGTGAAAGGGCGGTGTCTTAACCGCTTGACCAACCGGCCAGTTGGCTCCCCGAGTAGG
>USBG01000069.1 GCA_900552855.1 uncultured Phascolarctobacterium sp.
TCATCATGTGAGAGGACGGAATGACGATAATGCTTTTATTTTTTCCTGCATTAGTGGATTTATAGGATTCGTTGGATAAAAGCTCGTTAACCAAAGCCTCTGGCGGATGGTTGCCATCGTGATTCCAGTCACTGATTACAAAGCTATCTGGATTGATTTGTACAATGGCCTCCTGAGATAAAGTACATGCATTCTTGTAATTCAACAAAGATGTAGCTTCTATAACATGTGCCAAACGACAAGTATCATTAAAGCTGCTGTCCGGTGCATAATAAGCACCCAAGGGACTCATAAACATTACTTTACGCATTTCATCTGGGCGAACATCTGCAACTCTTTCTTTAATCTTAGCAAGCTTAGCATCCATATCAGCTATCATTTCCTTGCCACGCTCTACTTCACCAGTCATAGCAGCCAAACCAGTAATTTGTTTTTTTATCTCCTCGTAGTTCTTAGGATTTTTAAAAACATACACCTTGACTCCAGCCTCGTGCAATGTCTTTACCGCTTCAGACTTAAACATATCAGACACAACTACAACATCAGGACGAGCGTATAAAAGCTGCTCAATAGAATCATTGCCTATTCTAGTAGGAATTTTTTTTGCCTTTTCTACAATATTAGAAACGCCAGGATCATCAGCATACGGAGTAACGCTTACCATTCGTTCAATAGGAACTAAATCTACTAGCATTTCATCACTGCTAATGTTTAAAGAAACAATGCGCATAGGCTTTTCCTTAAACACCAGCTTATTGCCAGCGCTATCAGTTACAACGTAGCCACTGGCACCTAACTGAGCCTGCTCATCGCCGCTACCTCCGCAGCCAGCACAAACAAACACTAACATCATAATAAGTGTAGCAAACATATATCTAAAGCTTAAGCTTCTTTTACTATTCTTAGAAAAATAAGTCATATCATCTACTCCAAAATTATATTATCGCTAATGCATTATTACTACATTATTTTATCGTATTTGGAAGTTATTATCAATAGTTGTATTATACAATACTTAATTATATATTAAAGTCGCAATATCTTTGTCATTATCTATAAGCATAAGCAATATTGCTGCAAAAACCTACTCAATTTTAATGATGTACGTAATTTTAATTACAACCATCAATCTATCAAACAGCACGTAAAGATATAAGGACGAGGATGTTCCCCGCCCTTATATAGACTAGCATAAATATATAAAAAACAAATTCTAGCTATCCTAATATCCTATTCTATTTTTCTACCTGCGCTTGTTCTATGCAGGCACGCATCAACGCACATTCTGCAGGATAATTTTTTTCTACCGTGCCACACCAACGTGCATAACAGCCTCCGCCACAATGTTTAAAGTCCTTACAGCTTAGGCAAACGCTCATAAATGCTTTGATTTTTTGGCGAATAGTCTCTACTAATGATGCCTCAATACCTGTCAAAACATTGCCTATGTAATATTCGCTCATACCTACCAAAGAAGAGCAGGCATAAATATCTCCTTTAGCATCTACAAAGGCAGCCTCACCATTCATAGCATAGCAATGACCAAAGCAGTCAGTACAGGACTTACACAAACTTTGTACTCTTTCCTTTTGGGTGATAGCAATTTCAAAGCCAGCCATTTGCTTTAAGGAAGCGCTTCTAGCGAACACCCTCTCCATAGCAGCGGACATGGCCTCCTCTGTAGGTGGCTCCAAATCTGTGCCACGTCCTTGGCCACGCAGCAAGTCAAAGCCAATACGACGGATATTGCCAATAAAATACGCAAAATCCACTATTCCTTCTAGCTCGTCTACGTTTTCTGAGGTTACAACACAAGTAATACCACAGGCGATATTATTGCGTTTCAAAACCTCTAGTCCCTTAAGTATTTCACCGGTTGCGCCATAACCATTCTTTTTAAGGCGCAGCTTATCATTAACCTTAGGACGTCCATCCAGACTAACTCCAATGCCAACTTTGTTTTGATACAAAAATTTAGCAATTTCGTCAGTCAGCTTGGAACCATTAGTTTGTATCTGCAGCTGTGCAGGAATATTATTGTCCTTAACGTACTCTACTACGCCCTTCAAAACACTATAATTCATAAGCGGTTCACCGCCGCTAAACTGCAATACAAATCTTTCTCCAGACGCAGCAGCCAAATTTACCGCCCTGATAGCTGTCTCTAGAGACATTTTATTTTTATCGTGCTCAGCAGCATAACAATAACGACAGGCAAAATTACAACGTCCAGTTAAGCTAAGCACCAGCATTTTTATGCTTGGGTCAATCATCTGCTCTCTCCTCAATTTCTCCCTCTATTGATAAATATAGTTTTTCAAGCTCTGCCTTAGTTTCTGGCTTAGCCTGCCAAAGCCCTCTTTGCTCTGCCTCTAACAAAACCTCAGCCATTCTTTGCAAAGCCCATGGATTTACGTCACGCAGCCACTCTTGTACCTTGGGGTCAAAGGTATATTTTTCTGCGTATTTTTCGTACATCCAGTCCTCCATAACAGCACTTGTTGCGTCCCATTGAAAGCTATGCGCAATCATATTAGCCATATCAGCGGCCCCCTTATAGCCATGCTCCATCATACCTGCAATGTATTTGGGATTAATGGACTCACTACGGAAGATACGCTTAGCCTCCTCTTGCACACTATGCATTGTTACACGGCTTCTGTCCGTACTATCACCACAATAGGAGCGGGGTGCGCTGCCTTTGATGCTACGTACTGCAGCAATCATACCACCATGATAAGCGTTATAATCATCACTGCTCAGCATATTGGTTTCATGGTTATCTTCATTCTTTATGGTAATATCCAGGCTGCCCATACGCTTTCTAAACTGCTGTGGCAAGAATTTGCCCTTAGTTTTACCACCATAGGCATGAGCTCCCCAGCGCACGTACACATCAGCAATATCGTCAATGGTGCTCCAATTTTTAGCCTCTAAAAGAGCCGCTACGCCAGCGCCATATACACCCTGCTCGTCACCAAAAATGCGGAATGCTGCCTGTCGCCATGCATCGTCGTAGGTCATACCCTCCTGCTCCTGCAGCTCCTTGGTATCCTCCACAACGTGCTTACGCACAAAATTCAGCTCTAAATCCTCATCTAGCGCCGCAACCTTCAAAACAGCCTTATCTAGCAAGTTCATAACATTAGGCATAGTATCTCGGAACAATCCACTAATACGTGCAGTTACATCGATACGAGGACGCTTTAATTCGGATAATGGAATAACCTCCAAATCACGCACACGCATACTGCCCTTTTGGTATACAGGCTTAATACCCATCAGGTATAAAAACTCCGCTACACATTGACCATGGCTACGCATATTAGCGCCACTCCATAGTACAATACCAATATTTTCAGGATAGTGACCCTCCTCCGCAATAAAGCGCTCGATTACCTGGTCACCAAGCTCCTTGCCAATTTCCCATGCTGCAGGAGTTGGCAAAGTACGTGGGTCAACACCGTAAAAATTACGACCTGTAGGTAAAAGGTCAGCACCACCACTGCTAGGCGCACCGGACTGACCAGGCTCTACATACTGAGCCTCAAAGCCACGCAACAGATTATCCTGCTCTTGCTTAGTTAAAAGCAAATTAGGATAAATGCTATTACAAATATATTGGCAAACCTGCTTCAACTGAACCTTAAATTCATCACTGCCACCCTGAACAAAATCTAAAGCCAAAACGTCATCTACTGCCTTGACGTCAAAATCAGCAGCCTGCAGCAACAAAATAATGGAGCGCGACTGCTCATAAATTTTATCCAGCAAAGCACCATAGGTAATATTTAGCGGCTCATACAATAAACCACTATTATCTATGAGCTCATAATAATCAAAGCCATAATTGCTTGCCAATACCTGATTAAGACTGGGTACATCACCATTTTCCAAACGAGTCAGCATCCACATAAATTCAGTTAGGCGTTCCTCCTCAGGAGGCTGTCCCAAAATATGCAGACCTATATGCACCTCTAAATTTTTTAAATCCGTAATATAGCTATGCAAGGCTTGGATATACTCTCCAAAGGGCTTAGTATCCTCATAGGCCACCTCGTCCTGAAGGTTAGCCTCTGCCACCTTTTCCTTGACAAGTTTAGCAATTGCCTCTAGCTTCTCTGGCTGTGTTTGCTCAAAATGAACATATTCGTCCATCAGCTTTTCTAGCTCTTCTAGCTCGTCATACACATCTGCTCTTGACTGAGGTGCAGGTAAATGCTCAATTAGACAAGCACTGCCACGACGCTTGGCCTGAATGCCCTCGCCAGTAATAGTCATATTATAAGGATAAATATTTACTAAATCTCCTAATGCAGCATCTGGGTAGCAGGTATTATTAAGGCCTGCGTTCTTGCCAGGCAGCCACTCCAAGCTACCATGAGTACCAATATGAGCTACAGCATCAGCCTGCCAAATATCTCTAACCCAATGATAAAAGGCCAAATAATGATGCGTTGGCGCACAATATGGTGAATGATAAATCTTGTCAGGATCATCACCAAAGCCACGTGGCGGCTGCACAGTTACAAACACATTGCCATTCATAGTACCAGGCACTAATAGGCTACCATCAAACTCCATTACAGAGCCAGGAGCATCACCCCAATCCTTCACCAGCTGTGCCTTTACAGCTTCTGGCTGCCCGTCAAAAAAGCGTTGATACTCTTCCTTACTTACCTTTTGAGCATTCTCTAGCTGCTTATCCGTCAGCAAGGCTACGTCATTAGTTGCGTTAGCAGTCAGCTCCTTAATAAACTCCTTAGTATCCTCAGGAATATAGTCCACTTTATAGCCACGTTCCTGCATGTTTTTTAAGGTTCTGCGAATACTTTCAATTGTATCTAAACCTAAAGCACTGCCAATATTTGAATTTCTTGGGGGATAGTTATGGAAAATAATAGCAATGCGTTTTTGTGCATTTTCCTTGCGACGTAAAATTGCCCATTTTTTTGCCTTATTAACCATACGCTCAATACGTTCAGTAATAGGCTTATAGCGTACATCGCCATTTTCTAAAACACTTTTGGCCGCAATAGGAACGCCATGAATAACACCGTCCAGCTCAGGCATAGAAATAGCTATGGAAACCTCCATGGCGTTCATACCTTCAAGGCTTTTTTCCCAATCCTTAAATGGTGTCATAATGGTGTAGCCCTCTAAAATAGGCACATTAAGCTTTTTAAAATAGTCAACAGTGGTAGAACTGCTGCTGGTCATAGAAAACTTGGTTACATTAATCAGCACATCAATAGCTGTCAAACCATTTTCAGTAAAGAAGCTATCAAAAACATGGGATAAGCTGGGCATTCCTAGCTCAGCAATCGGCATACCATTAGAAAACACACAAATAGCATTCATAGCTTTAGCTTCAATAGCCTTAATCAGTGCTGTTTGATACTCCAAATCGCCCCAAACCCACTCATCACGATAGAATAAAATACCTACAGTTGGCTTTTCAGAGGAGCAAAAATCTTTTTTATAGGCATACAAATCAGTATAAGCAGCATTAGCCTTAGGATGATAAATACCACACCAATGAATAGCCTTAGGCTGAGCAACGCTTTGCTCGTCATTACGCAATACAGCCTCTAAATATTGCCACAAATTATAATAATTTTGCTCACCGCCATACAAAGAATACTCTTTAATAGCTCTTATCTGCTCCATAGAAAGCCCATAGCTTAGCTCTCCTTCGTCAGTACCTGCAGCATCAATATAGTAAACAATCTTATAGTCATTAAGAATCTTAACGCAGCGCTTAAGAAATGGCGTGTCCAAACCAGTTCCCATCCATTTCATAATTAGAAGATTGCAGCTTTTTAACTGCTGCTCCCACTTGGCATCCCATGTTGTTGCCTCTGTAATCCAATGGCAGGAGCTTTCATTAAACAATGTGTTTTCGTCCTGCAAACGTGTTAAGGTTTGCTGCATCACACCCATACGACGAATAACATTAGTCAGGAATAAAATCTTACTCATAAAGTCCTCCTGTACAATTGCCTTTTAAAGGCCATACACACAATATTATTCCAATCAATATTTACAAAAGAAAAAGACCAATTGCTAAGCAACTGGTCTTGATGTTTTAGAAAAATTGTTTTTGCATTCTTCTTAACAGATATAAGAAATATGGAGTTCCTAAAAGTGCAGTCATAATACCTACTCTGACCTCTGCAGGAGGCATAACAATACGACCCAAGGAATCACAGAATACTAAAAACATAGCTCCACCTAATGCACTAGCAGGTAAAAGCACCCTGTGATCAGGTCCAAGGAGCATTCTCATCATATGGGGAATAACAAGGCCTACAAAGCCTATATTACCACTAACACAAACTGAGGTAGCAGTAGTCATTGCAGAAACAAAAAGCAAGCCCATACGGAATTTTACTACAGGCATACCTACTGCCTTAGCCTCAGTTTCACCCAAAACGAGAATATTCAAATGTCGAGCCAAAAGCAGCATAATCACAATACCTGTAAGAACAGGACCTACTGCTAAATATACGTGCTCCCAACGACGGTAGTCAAGACCGCCTACCATCCAAAAAAGATATTGTTGAAGCTTTTGCTCGTTCATAAAGGTTAAAAGACCACTTGTTACTGCGCCCAACAACATGCCTACAGCAACACCTGCCAAAAGCAGAGTCATTACGGGCACCTTGCCGTTGCGCATAGCTAAAAATACAGTTAAGCATACTGCTAAAATACTGCCACAAAATGCAAAGGCAGGCATAGCAAACATACTGCTAGTAGCTGCACCAAGAGCAATAGAAACTACTGCACCAGTAGCAGCACCAGAGGAAATGCCAATGAGGCCAGGGTCTGCCAACGGATTAGAAAAAATACCCTGCATTACTGCACCGGAAATACCCAAAGCAGCACCTACAAGAACTCCAACCAGCATACGTGGCAAACGAATAAACCAAATAACAGCTAGCTCTTCCTTGGTATACTCCACATCAGTGAAAAATGGTAAGTGCAGCTTGTCACACAAAATAGCCATAGTATTAACAAACGGCACGTCAATCTGGCCAAAGGTTAAACTAAAGCAGGATACAGCAAGCAATAATATTGCTAAAACAACTAAAGCAAAGGTACTGTTAGCTTTTTTCAACATTCTATCTATCTCCTTGAAAGTTATTATTCTCAATTTTCGTTTATTTCATAAATACGTCTTTATTATCATACCATATTAAATGATTTTCTTCATCATCCATTGAATATTTATCGAAAATTAAGCATTACTTTCTCAGATAATCCTGAATATAAGCATTCCACAAGCGTTCTAGCATATTAGCACTGCCCTTAATCCCCATATAAGGAACATCATTCAATAAAACCTGTTCATTGGCAGGAAAAGCCATATTAAGGCTAATAAGATTATGATTACCATTACGCCGTAAAACAGAGCTTTCACTGCTGCTTCCTAAAAGCAAAAGCTTTTCTTTATCCTCTAAGCAGACAGTTATTTTTTCACCATCTTTATCGGTATATAAAACCTCATCAGCAAAGCTATTGTCTTTACAGCTATTTGCATGCTGACAAATAATTGTCAAATGCCCTGCATCTGCCCATTCATTGATAACTGCCCTACTCAGACACAAAGCTGCTGTTCCTGACATAGAAACTATAATTTTATCAAACCACAGTGCACCCCAGGTGCAACGACTGTCATTATTCCAGCCCTGCAAGAAACGCTGCATTGCATCGCATTCTTCCATTACACTAGCAAGCTGAGGAGCAGGTAGAGCCTTATCAATACTCTGCAGCCAGCTTTTAGTTCCTTCTACACCATAAGGAACTCCTGCACATATAAATGGCGTTCCCAAACGCTGCTTTAAATACTGCGCTAGCTCCAAGCCAAGCTCTTCGTGAGAAACAATATTCAGCGCCGCCTCGCCAATGTGTTTTAATTGCTCAAAGCTAGAACCGCTGCCAGGAACACAATTAACTCTATAGCCAGCTTTAGTCAAAATTCTGCACAGCTCTGCAGTATCAGCCTTACCGTTATAGTAAAAATCACTTAAACCAATAAGATTAACTGTTTTATCCTGTGGCATAGCAGGCTCGGCAAACTTGTCAAAAAATGTCTTAGCAGCCTTAACATAGCC
>USBG01000070.1 GCA_900552855.1 uncultured Phascolarctobacterium sp.
TTTTAAAGAAAATCAATACCAATACAGGCACAACAATCAGCTCAATACAATTAATAAGCATTATCAGCGTCAAATCCATAATTCCACCTAAAAAAAGAGGCTATGAAAAAGTCAACCCCATTAATAAAGTAAGGCTGGAATTTGATTATTTTTCAAACTCCAGCCTCCTTACTTATGCCTTAAAATATTTAATTTTAGCTACATACTCTACATGTTATCATATGGGTTGCTGTTTAAAGCTGTTTTTGCCCCAGCATCCCCATAAATTTTACCAAGCAGCTACAGTTCCATCAGTGCGTGGCTCAGTTGCACCAGCCAAAACGCCATTTTCATCACGCCAGATAATCTGACCACGACCAAAGCTGGTATAATCACTCATTACAGTAATCTCATGTCCACGACGACGAAGCTCTTCCACAATATCATCAGGAACACCATCCTCTACTTGAATCTGCTTGCCCTCAATCCATTGCCAACGTGGTGCGTCAAGTGCATTTTGCGGATTCATCAAGAAATCGACTGTGTCCATAACAACCTGAAGCTGACCTTGTGGCTGCATATATTCACCCATAACGCCAAATGGTCCCACAGCTCTGCCATTCTTTGTCAAAAAGCCTGGAATAATGGTATGATAAGGCTTTTTCCATGGCTGCAGATAATTGTCCGAAGCAGGATTTAAGGAAAAACCGCTGGCCCTGTCATTTAATGCGATGCCTGTTTCCGGAACAACTATACCAGAGCCAAAGCCCTTATAATTGCTTTGAATCAAGGATACCATATTTCCCTCATTATCAGCAGTACATAAATAGATAGTACCACCGCTAAAGGGACTGCCAGGCTTAGGCTCTAGTGCCTTATCGCCAATCAGGCTACGACGAGCTGACGCATATTCGTCACTAAGCATATCTTCCACTTTAGTTTGCATATAACGTGGATCTGTAACGTACTCCATTGTATCAGCAAACGCCAGCTTCATAGCCTCAATCTGCTTATGATATGTATCAGAACATTCCTTTTCAGCAAAATCAAAGCCTTTTAAAATATTTAGTGCCATCAAAACCGTCATACCCTGACCATTAGGAGGAATCTCCCAAACATCATAACCACGATACTCAGTATGCAAAGGTTCTACCCACTCAGCACGATAATTAGCAAGGTCCTCTTTAGAAATAAAGCCACCTGTTGCCTGACTAAATTCAACTATCTTGTCAGCTACAGTGCCACGATAAAAGGCTTCGCCACAACTTTCTGCAATCTGACGCAAGGTTTTGCCATGATGAGGCAGCTTTACTAAATCACCAACCTCAGGAGCCTTGCCCTGTGGAGCAAAGGTTGGAAACCAGCCACCAAATTCCATTTTATCTTTAAACTCTTTAAAAAGCTCTACGCTTTCACTCCAAAGCTGTTGAATCAAAGGAGAAAGTGGATAACCTTCCTCTGCATAATATATTGCAGGCTCACATAGCTTAGCAAAGGGCAATCTGCCAAAGCGTTTGTGTAGCTCGGCCCAGGCAGAAACTGCACCTGGAATATTTACAGACTGCCAACCACGATAAGGTATCTTATCAGTTACTCCCTGCTTCGCCAGGGCCTCTGCAGTCAAATTTTTAGGCGCATAGCCACTGCCGTTTAACCCATACAGCTTGTCCTTAATCCAAACTAGCGCAAAAGCATCACTGCCAAGGCCATTACTTGTTGGCTCCAACACAGTCATACAAATTGCTGTAGCAACTGCAGCATCCACAGCATTACCACCCTGCTGCAGAATAGTAAGTCCAGCCTGAGCAGCCAGTGGCTGCGAGGTACAAACCATACCACGCTTAGCATATACTACTCTGCGTCTAGAAGGATAATCATATTTTTGTCCATCAAAAGCAAAACTCATCATGTTAGTCCTCAAATCTAATTACTATATTTTGCCATAAGTCATACACTTAACAATATTTTATATGATGTAACTATATGACCTAACAGCAGAACAATCATTTTTTTGACAACAATTGTCCCAGTACAATGCCACAATCACGATACAAAACCTTAGAGGTGCTCTTCTCCATAAGCTCAACAAGCAGCTCCTGCTTGTACTGCAAACCTACACGCTCCTGCAATTTACGTCTATTTTTCTTTAAGACCTCTGCTTCACGTGCATAAACTTTTCCAGACATGCTTTTAGCCAAATAAAGCATGTTCTCCACATACAGCAGCTTTTCATCTACTGCCTCTGCATCCTTTTTACTGCTTAACCATTTATCAAGGCAGCTATCAGCAATGTTTTGAGCATTTAGATAATCATTATTTTCAACCTTACTGTTATAAAGCCAGCTAATTACACCAAATACAGCACCTGTCATACTACCGGCCTTAGCCAGCTCAATTAGTGACTGTAAGCATTCCATGTAAGTAATATCCAATCTTTTTTCTAAAGAATTCTTTGCTAAAAGCTCCTGTGAAGCACCTACGATAGCTTCCCACATCTCCTGCAGCTCTATTAGATTCAGGCAGCGTTCTACCTTGCTTTGCCATTCCTTTACAGCACTCTCCAAATCATCGGATATAGATTGCTCTAAATGTACTCCCATACAAGCTGTCAGACTACGAAGATAACTCAATTCTCTTTTGGTGCTCTTTAATACGGACTCGTCAATCTCGTTAGCTAATAGTAATCTTTGACATTCTAACAATCTATCACAATGCTGCTGTACTACCGCCATAAAGCTCTCTTGGGAATCGTTGCCGCTAATTTTTGTTTTTGCAGAATCCTCATCTACCTCTAAACCTCGCAGAACCAGGCCACGTACAAACTTACTACGCTTTTCTACAAACATTGGTACCTTAGCTGCAATGCGTGCTGCAAAATCAAGTAACGCACCTTTATTGCCATCCAAAAGCTCTATTTCTATTTCATCTATTTTATCTTTTTTCCTACCCATTGCTATGTATCCGTTATCAATAGCCAGCTCTGCTACAGCGCCATCCAGGTCCAAAATATAGGTGGTACGCTCTACACAAACCTTAAAAAGCTTTTCTACACCGTTAGGTGCCAGCTCTTTTAAGCTTTGTTCTAGTCCCAGCTCCTCAAAGCCATCTAACACAGCCATATCCTTTTCTAAGGGAATATTCAGCTCCAAGCGTTCACTAAGACCAGCGCTATTTCTACGTGTAGTCTTCACTGTTGCCTCAAAGCTACCATCACCCTTATCACGTACTCTGTAGGCAATACCATGTTGTTTAAAGACCATATCCTCCGTATCATAATAGCTAGAAATAAGCTTGCGCTTTTTTTTGCTGTCCTTGCGAATTGCAGCGGCTACAAAATCAAGCTCCAAAAGTTTTTTTAAATTTTCTTTGCTAACGACCAACTTTAATTCAATTTCAGTATTCTTAGACATGGAATCACATCCCTTTCAAAAATCCGTCTATTTACTATCTCCTAAAGCCTTAGCTGCACCACAGCGTTTCCACCAAAACAACGGCACACCAAAAGCTAAAACAGTAACAGCAATAGCTGCATAAAACTTACTTGTACCAAAAGAATCAGCCAAAAAATTATAGGCAATAGCTCCTGGAAGCATACCTAAAATAGTAGCTAAAGCATAAGTCCTATAGGATAACCCTACACTACCAGAAATGATACTTACCGGGTCGTATGGAAAAATTGGTACAGTACGCAGCCACAGCATTTTAGTAAAGCTATCATTACCTAATAGATACTGCTTTAAACGCTCTCCCCAGCTACCTCCAAAATTATTTAGCAGCCATTGACCACCGCCAAAGCGTCCTAAAATATAACAAAAGCTAGCACAGCCCAGTCCACCAGTCAAAACTAGCAGTACGCCTAAAAAAGGTCCAAAGAGAACTCCTGCACTTAAATTCAGCAGCAATGTTGGGAAAAATAAAATAGGGCGGATTGTATATACTGCTACATAAATTAATGGCGCCAAACTGCCAAAGCCAGCTACCCAGTGCCTTATATCCTCAGTAGATTTAGGATGTGGATTATAAGGCGATGAATAAGCTCCATAAATTATTGCCCCTAGAAAAATTCCGTAAGCAATAACTCGTAAAAATAACATAATATTTCTTCTATTCTTCATAAAGATCCTTTCATATACCATTATTATAATTCCAAGGACAAGACCTTGCAAGTAAATACGCCTAGAATGCGAAATCATTGTGAAGTCCTTGACATTAAGCTATTTTAGATTAATAATTAGCGTGTAGAGTTAATTATTAATTTGCAAGCCTTTACTGGACTGCAATGTATTCTGAAAGGAGAAATATATATGATTTTTAAATTTGAAGATCAAGCTCCCAAAATTGATGAAAAAGCTTATGCATTCAATACTTCTACCCTGATTGGTAAAGTAGAAATGAAAGAATATAGCAGTGTATGGCCCGGTGTTGTTGCTCGTGGCGACGTTAACCGTATCGAAATTGGCCGTTATAGCAATATTCAAGATAACAGTGTGCTCCATGTAGCTGACAATTATGCCTGCGTTGTAGGTGACTATGTAACCGTTGGTCACTGTGCACTGCTCCATGCTTGTACTGTAGAGGACCATTGCCTTATCGGCATGCACGCAACTGTTCTGGACGGCGCAGTAATTGGAACTGGCTCCATCGTTGCAGCTGGTGCTGTAGTAACCAAAGGCACTATTGTTCCTCCTAACTCCTTGGTTGCTGGTATTCCTGCAAAGGTTATCAAAACTTTAGGCAACGACAGCTTGGATTCCATCCATGCACAAGCAATCAAATACAAAACCCTGTGGACCGAGCGCTATGGTCTGCTGCCTGAAAACGATGGCGAAAGATACCACGGCGAACAAATCGTTTAATCTCTAAAATAAACATATACTTATAAGATGCTGCCTTCATACAAAGGCAGCATTTTTATTTTAGCTATGATTTTTCCACAAAATTTATAAAATATTTTACAATAGATTTATTTGTATTACATCTTCCTATATATTATAATAAAGATAATGATATTGTACGGTTATTATCTTAAAAGGAGGTAACAATGAAGAAAATATTTCTATTGATATTGTCCATAATGCTAATAACAGGCTGTACTGCCAACAAGGATACCCATGAGCCTACTTTACCTAAGGTTATTTTAGGAAACGAGCGTATCGATGAGCCTGAATACAACAAGCTGCTCCAGAATAAAAGGCTGGGAATCTTTACTAATCAGTCCGGTGTAAATAGCAAAATGGAGCTTACGGTAGACCGTTTAAACAATAAATATGGTTTACAAGCTATTTATGTTCCTGAGCACGGCTTCTTTGGTGCCATTACCGCAGGAGAGCAAGTTGATGATACATATTATAACGGCATAAAGGTATTCAGCCTTTATGGCAAAGACCGTAAACCTAGTGCCGATATGCTTGCTCCAATTGATGCTATGGTAATAGACATTCAAGATGTTGGAACACGTCATTATACTTATTTTTCTTCGTTAGCATATATCATGGAAGAATGTGCTAAGCTAGATAAGGAAGTAATAATTTTAGACCGCCCCAATCCATTGGGTGGTGCTATGCAGGGACCTGTACTGAAAGCAGAAAACTCAACCTTCATAGGTCTTTATACAATCCCTCTGCGTCACGGCTTAACCATTGGTGAATTTGCACAATACATCAATAAAGAAGAAAAAATCAACTGTAATCTTAGCGTAATTCCAATGAAGAACTGGAATCACAACATGCTGTGGCAGGATACTGGTTTGGAGTGGGTACAGTCCTCTCCACTTATTCCTACAGCAGATACCGCACTATTGTATGCCGTAACTGGCGTATGTGGCGATACTAATATATCCGTTGGCGTAGGTACGGCCAAGCCATTCCATTTTGTTGGTGCAGATTACGCAGATGCTCAAAAGCTGAAAGTTGCTCTTGATGCATTAAATATTAAAGGCGTTCTCTTTAGAAGTGCTAGCTATATACCACGCTATGGAAATAACAAAGGAAAAAGTATACAGGGTGTAGAAATTTACCTATTAGAACCTCATAAAATAAATCTTCCTGAATTGGAATATCAGCTTGCTTACACATTTAGGCAGCTGTATCCAGAGCAAATAAAATATCCTGAACGTGGTTATCGTCAGCCTGGCTATAAAGTAGACATAGCTTTAGGAGAAAGCAGCATGCGTATTGGCGAAAATCCCCAAACAGTATTTACTCGTTGGCAAAACGAATGCGCAGCATTTCATAAAAAGGCTGAAGCTTATTTACTCTATAAATAACTGAAACAAAGCACAAAACCATCGTCATCCTAAGGTCGCCATCAAAACAACCTCTATCGCCAGCTAATATGGCCATTAGTATTGTTTAAGCTAATTAGCTATGGTACTATATTCAGTCTATTACTACAACTTAAAATATTTAATCTTTACATAGCAAAAGCTAGAATTTGAGAAATTGACACTCAAATTCTAGCTTTTATTTACATTATGAGTTTATTTGTACTGCAGCAATTTTGTTCTGCAATCATACGTCGCCTCTACCTCGAACTCTTGTAAAATAAGAAAACGCAGAAGAACACATTAGGATGCAGCCTGTTGTGACAAGTACAAACTGCGTAGGCATAAGGCTACCTAGCACACTACCTAAAAGAGGACCAACTACACCGCCAAATTGTTGTGCAGAGGTTACCAGACCAAAGGCCTTGCCACGCATTTCCTGTGTCGTAATCTTAGTCAGACTGGCGTTAATATTAGGGATTGCACCTGATAGGAACAAACCATAGCAAAATTGGATAACTGCGAACTGCATTACAGAACCAACAAACATTTGGAAAAGATTGATAAAGCCTGCACCAAAGGTTACCAAGCAAAATGTACGCACATAGCCATGACGCTGACCACGCTTGCCCCAATAGGGTGCTGCAATAATTCCGGCAATACCTGCTAATGAGAAAATGATACCTGCCATCTTAATGGTTTCATCATCCATCTTACCCATTAGAGTGCCAACATACATAGTAATCAAGGGCTGAATAATCATCACGCAGGATTGAATGATAAAGAACATTACCATGATAAAAACTAAATCCTTATTAGCTAAGGATTGACGCAAATCCTTTAACAGATGAACCTTTTCTCGCTGTTTTTCCTTTGTAAAAGGTAAGTCATGTACCAAAAGCACAACAAGAATAGCTCCAACAAACAGACTTATACCACCAACATAAAAGGAGCTACGCATTCCGAACCAGCTAGATAAATAGCCACCTAACAAAGGTCCTAAAATGCTACCGCTAGCAATAGCAGTTTGCATAAGTCCCATACCCCAGCCTATCCGCTCAGGAGGCAAGGTTGAAGAAACAAGAGACAAGGATGCCGGCACAAAACCAGCAATAATACCACACACAGCACGTACAATAAAAAGCTGCCATATATTTTGGCACGCACCAGTCAGAAAATAGGTGATGGCCAAACCAAAGCCTGCACGAATAGCCATTTTGCGCTGACCAACCTTATCTGCCAGCGCCCCCCAATATGGTGCCATGACCGCTGAACCTAAAAAGGTAACGGAATATACAATACCAGTCCAATAATTTACATCTTCAGGAGCAACCTGCATTTCCTTTAAAACAAAGATAGGCAAAAATGGCACACAGCCAGTGTAGCTGGCACAGGCAAAAAATACACCTATCCATAATACTACTAAATTTACCTTCCAGTTTACTTTGCTATCCTTACGCTCATCAAACAGAGACATTTCCGTTCCCTCCAAATAAAAATTATCATTGAATTAATCCCTGCCTCACAATACACAAAGCAGTTAATTACAAGTTATTCAATGATATTTTTATACATTTTTTGCTCTTTTCTTACTCCAATTATCCTGCTTACATTATAACACACCAACAAATTTTTAACCATAAATCCTTATCTTATATAAAATGAAGTTTATACGCAAAACTTTTTACTACTATTTTCTCTAAAAATCAATTATTAGTCCTTTTGATACTAAATGCTAATAAATGATGCATTTTATAAATAGGCCTTTATTTCACAGAGGTTTTACAGTATAATTGTATTTGTATAAGTTTAGTAACTTTTAAAATTGTACAA